>CANHUK010000154.1 GCA_947463755.1 Chitinophagaceae bacterium | reverse complement strand
TGAGGCCGATGAAAACGGGCGCTTTCTTCACGCCTGTGGGTAGCCAAAGGACGAGATGCAGCACGGGGGCATCCGATGCCTTCCCAAAGATGATTTCGATCTCTTTGCGAATGGCCCGTCCGCCGAGGGCCGCAGCGTCGGTACTGATCGTCCGGAATCTCATCCCCGCCGGTTTTCCGGGTATGCGTCCGTACACCTGCTCTGTGTACGATTTCATGATCTCGGGTCGACGTGTCCGCTCCCATCCACCCCGGTCTTTGATGGTTTGGCCGGAGCTTGTCATCAGCAATTCAGGCAGGGTGTAGGTTCCGGCTTTCGACTCCTCGTAGTTATAGGTTTGTGCGTGCAACTGGGTTGTGGTGCAGGCGGTCAGCAGCACCAGGGCGAGGCGATCGCAGTAACTCCTTTTCATGGAATGAATATAAGCAAACGGCCTCAACTTTCCGCCGGCAGGGGGCGTTCCTGTGTCGATGGTCAGGGCATCTGACCATTCCCAAGGTCCAGGACGGTGTTCATACGATAGGTCTTATGCGGCCGCATGGCCACGCCGATGTGTGTGAATCCGGTCATCAGGATCTTTCGATGGCCGAGATCGGGAATGTTCTGGTCGATGAGTAGTTCCATGACCACACCGAGGGCGTCCTCCATGCCATACTGACAACATTCACCGCCGTAGTTCTTACTTTCTTCGCAGGGTTTGGAGCGTTCATGCCCGACATAGCCGGTGAGGCCGGAGCGGGTGGCATGACAGCGGGCATAATTGAACAGGACTTCGTCAGGCTTCAGGACAGGAAGCGGACTGGCACTGGCAAGGTCTTTCAGCAGGCTTTTGAAGTAAGAAGACCGGCGCAGGTCCGGATCTCCGGTCTGGTCGGGGTACGACTTCACCACTTTTTCCGCGAAGCCCGGCGGATCGAGGCGCATGAGATTGATCACATGGATGATCTCGCGTTCTATGCGGGAGAGGTAGCGTGCATCCGATGCGGTGAAGGCATGTCGGAGCGCGGGATCCTGCAACGCATGGGCATATTGCGGCAGCCCCGGGATGGTGTCTGTCCGGGCAGCGGCGGATCTATGGGTCAGGGATAGGCAAAGCAGGAGCGTGAGGCGGATGTAACTGTACACGGTGTTTCGTTTGCAGCGAAGTACGAACGGATCGGGGAAAGACGCATCATCCGGAGTCCTAAAAAAAGGATAAAAACGCCCGAGGACCCTAATGCGATCGATCCGTTACCTCAATATGGTGATGTATCCCGCCATTTTCTTTCGTCCGTTGCGTGGGTCTATGACATAATAGTAGGTGCCGGCGGGCAGTGCATTACCATTATGCCTTCCGTCCCAGGGCTTCTGATAGCCGATCGATCGGAAAAGCATTTTTCCCTGCGTGTTGAAAACTTCCACCACACATCCCGGGTATTGGTCCAGGTATCGGACATCCCATGCGTCGTTGATCCCGTCTCCATTGGGGGTGAAGGTATTGGGTGGGGTCGGCAGCCGGAGTACGGTCATGTTCATATCATCCCGGGAGATGCAGCCACCGCGGCCTGTGACGGTGAGCGTGTAGGTTTTGTCTTCCTGTGGGCGGGCGATGACGGGCTTCAGGATGGTTGTGTCGCTGAGATAGTCGGGCGGCGACCATCGATACGCCGTGATGGTGCCGGTGGCGGTTGCCTGGACTTGTTTCTGTCCGTCGTCGAGTACGAAGAGGTCAGGGCCGGCAGAGATCTGCGGGTATGCGAAGACGTTGATGGTTTTGACTGCGGTATCCGAACGGCAACCGATGGAAGTGTTGGCAAAAACCGATACCCGATACGTGCCCGCCGTTCCATAGGCATGCCTGAAGACGGGCAAGGTGGAGCTGCGCCCGTCGCCCATATCCCAGAAGTATTCGGTGAAGGTGCCTCTTTCGGTCCGGCTGGTATCGGTGAACAGGATGTTCATGTCCGTGCAGGCGGAGTCGGCACTCTGAAAGCCTGCGCGGGGCTGGCTGAAGATCCCGGAGAAATTTTGCTGTAAGGAGTCGCGGCAGCCTGCGGCGCTGGTGGCCACGAGTTTCACGGGATAGCTTCCCTTGGAGAAATAGGTATGCTGTCCGTCTTTCGCCGTTGTGGCGGCCGGCTGCGAAGGGTCTCCGAAGGTCCATCGCCAGGAGAGTCCGGACGTTGTTCCATCGGGGATGGACGTGTTGTTGGTGAAGGTGACGCGCGCCTCCGGAAGACAAGCCTGGGGCAGGTCGAAGGCAGGCCTGGGGAGCGGGTGGACCTGCAGGGTACTGTCCCTCACAGGCGACAGGCAACCGTTGTCGGTGCGGACGCGGAGACGGACTGTTGTATTTCTCCAGACATTGAAAATGTGCGTGTGTGCGTTACCGTTGGTTAGCACATTGTTCGGGGTGCCATCTCCATAGTCCCATGCCCATTCGATCAGATTTCCGGCGTTGGCCCGGGATCGGTCGGTGAAAGTGATATCGTTGCGTTCGCAGACAGGGGTGCTGACGCTGAAGGCGGCCGTCGGCAGCGGCCATACGATGATGTTCCGGTCTGCCGAATCCCGGCAACCTTTTGCGGACACGGCCAGGTACCGGATGCTGTGCGTACCTGTGTCTGCGCGGCCGGGATGGAATAGCCCATCCGGATCCACCCCCGGCCCCGTGAAACTAACGGTTGCGGCTACCCGCGGATCGATGGATGCCTGAGTGATCCGTCGGGCATCGGCATCGAGGCAGATGCCAGGCAATGGATCGAAAGTGACCCGGGGAGAAGCATTGAGCGTGACGCGTTTGGTGATGGTCTTGCTGCAGGAAGACGCATCTCCGGAATAGGCCCGCAGGGTGATATCGTAGCTCCGGTCGGCGGGCGACTGGAAGTCGGGGTATCTCCAGGCATAGGTCTTCCCGACGAAGGGATATTCATCCACCGTCTTGCGTGTTGGATCAGCGGGGTCCCAGAAAATTTCCAGTCGCGTCACCACCCCGAAGTCCACGGTCGACAGGTTCCGAATGCGGACGGAGTCATTGGCGCAGAGCGTGTCCGGCCGGAGTATATCGAATGCCGGCAGAGGGTTCGCCCCATTGACGGTGAAGGGCTGGCTGATGGAATCTGTGCAACCCCGGGCATCGACGACCAGTTTCACCCGGTAGAGGTCCGCTTTCCGATATTTCACGGATGGATTTTTGGCTGTGATCTCGGAGGCCGGTACGATGGGGCCGAAACCTACGGGCGGCACGCCCTCATTGAAAGCCCATCGGTAGGTGAAGCTGCTGAATCCGTCGGGGCTGCGGGTGGTGTCAGTGAACACGGCATTGGCGTCGTCGAGGCAAACTTCCGGCACGATGAATCCGGGTTTGGGGTATGGCGTCACATAAAAGGAGGCGAGGTTGAAGGTGTCGCTCAGGCAGCCGGTCTGGGATTCGACCATCAGTCGCACGGGTTTGTTGCCGTGGACCGGATAGCGGGCCGTCTGCGGGGTATTGGCCGGGAAGGATCGGAATCCGTTGCCATCTGCCAGGTCCCAGCTCCAGCGTACGATGCTGCCGGTGGTGATCGATGAGCGGTCGGTAAAGGTCAGGTCTTTGTTCACGCAGGTCACGGCCGGCACCTCATAGCGGGCCAGGGGGATGGAAGACAGGGTGAAGCGGTGGATGCTGTCATCTGAAACGCATCCCAGGGGGGAGGTCACCCGGAGTTTCACCGACAGGTCACCGGCCCTGTTGAAACGAACGCGGGGGGTGGCGGTTGCCGTGGTATCCATTTTCCCGGCTGTGCCGAAGTCCCACAGGGCGCGGATCGTACCGGTCGCGCGGTTGAAGAATCTCACGCTGTCGTTTTCGCAGCCGTTGGTGACGGCATCGGGGATGGCCACAGGCTTGTCGATCAGCAGGCGGACCGATTTACTGGCCGTGCCGCAGCCGGAAGCGGTGATGGTGACGGTGTACAATCCCGTGTCGCGGGTGTCAAATCCGGGGATCCTGAGGCTTGTATCAGTGCTGCTGAATTGATTGGGACCTGCCCAGCTCCAGGTGTTGGCGTCCAGGTTGACGGCTTTGAGGAGGGCCGTCGTATTGTAGCAGATGGTCCATCCACCGGCGACATCAATATCCGGCCGGCCGGGTACCTGCAGGTCAATGCCGTTCAGACTGAAATCAGAAAAATAACCATAGCGGGCGGTATTTACCTGTGTGCCCTGGATGATGCCGACGTGGAATTTCCCGTTCGGATTTTCTATGACCACCGGGTCTCCGGTGCCGGCAATCGTTGGGGAAAGGGTAATCCGGGCGACGGACCATTTCCCATTGGTGCCCGGCACGATCGTGAAGCCGTTCGCCGGTAGCAGGGTATTGTTGCCATTGATGGTGAAATCTCCAGTGACCGCTGTGGGGGCGAGCACATTGATGCTGAAGGTCTGCGTCGCAGAGGCACGGGTGACATTCACACGGGTCGAGCCCGTACACTTCACGGAGGGGATCACCGCCCCGCCTACCTCACATCCGATGCCGGTGATGTGGAACACCTGCACCGGCTTGTCAGATTCAAGATAACATGAGGGATCCGACAGTCTGCCAATGTAGTGATCTCCCTGCGCATTCAGGGTTGCGACCACGGCGCCGTTCACTTTGACCGTGGTATTCGGCTGGGTGGCGAAGACATAGTAACTATCAGGAGAGATGTTGAGGTATCCCTTGGTGACGATGTATTCCGTGCCTGCCATCAGGTCGGGGATGAGTTGATCCCCTGCCGTATCGGCGCAGTTCTGCCCCGGAAGCAGGATGGAGTCATCCTTGGTAGATACAGAGATCGGTTTGTTCGAGCGCAGGATGGTACCGCCGGGTTTTATCGTTCCGGTAATGCCCGGTGCGGTCAATACATAGGTCTCTCCGCGTTGCAGGTTGATGCTGAAGGTCGCGGGCTGTCCGCTGAGTGGGTTCTTGCAGGTCACATCCACGCGGGTGCCATCTTCAGTAGCCACGATGATGACATCCGCAGTATGCGGCAGTCCGGAGCTGATGGTTCGGTTGTTGAACTCCGTTTGCATGGGTACCGTGAAAACAGTGCCCAGCGCGTTACGTCCTTTGAGTGCGTACAGATCCCCATTGAAGTTGTGGTTGACGTCATAATAGATGGACACCCGCGCCGTCGAGCTGATGAGCAGTCCTTTTTGCATGACGGTGTTGGGCGTACCGTTTTCGATCAGATCGATCTGGGGGGTCAGGTCGACCGAAACAGAGCTGTTGGCATTCACAAAAACGTTCTGCACACCCGCGGAGGGATTGGCGGGAATCGAGATGCTGACGTTGGCGGATTGCGCTCCGGCACTGATCCTGAGCAGAATGGGCCGGTCGCCATGGGCCGTTTGCAGATCGGGCGCCGCAAACCAGAATTCGGTGTCTGATTGGGCGGAAAGGTCCAGGGATGCTGAAAGCGCAAAC
>CANHUK010000153.1 GCA_947463755.1 Chitinophagaceae bacterium | reverse complement strand
TCGAATTTTGCATGGATATAGCCTGTCTGCCAGGTCCAGAACATCCCCAGCAGCGGGTCCAGGGCGCCTGTCTGCGCTCCGCTTACATTCCGTATGCTGTCGATACCGACCTGCAGCCGCAGTCGACGGAAGGGGGTGCCGTTGCCATGGATGTTGATCGACATCGATGCGCTGTCGAACACATCCAGCAGATGGTAGGTGTCCGGATGGTCGGATACAGGATCAGTACCCTCATCGAGCAGGGCGAAACCGCCCAGGTAGATGCGGAATACATCGGTCCGGAACGCTTCTCCCCAGCTATTAGACTGATCCACCCCGCGCTGCAGGGGGAACCCGTCGATCATGGGCACGACCCGGATCCTGAGCCGGTAGCCCGGGTCTTCGATGCTGGTATCCTTGCCACAGGCAGACAGCCACAGCAGGGCGGCCATCAGCAGGATATTCAGCCATCGGGTATACATGGGTGTTGATTATTCGGTATCACGGGATCTGTCGAAATGCCGGCGGCTGCTCTTCCGCTCTGCCTGCCGGCGCTTCTCCTCCTGTCGCCGTTGCCTGGAGGCGGCGGTTGGGGTCGTACGGATCCTCAGTTTCCTGGGTGTTAACGCCTGTTCGACCAGGCGGTTCATTTTTTCGACCACAAGCTGGCGATTCGCCCACTGGCTTCGGTGTGTGTCGGCCCTGACCTGCAGGCAACCTGCACTGCTGATCCGATGACGCAGCCGCTCCCTTAGCAGGGCCTTCTGCCGGTCGTCAACGAGCGCAGAGGCATCCACTTCCCAGATACCTTCGACCATCGTCTCCACCTTATTGACGTTCTGCCCGCCCTTGCCGCCTGCACGGGCCGTCCGGAAACGAATTTCGGGGCTTATGTCTATCTTCATGTTTCCTAAAGTTACGCCAACCTTCCCTTCCTTCCCATGAGGACCGTCATACAAAGAGTTCAGCAGGCTTCCGTGATGGCAGACGGGCAACCCGCCGGCGCAATTGGTCAGGGACTGCTGGTCTTGCTGGGTATTGAAGAGGCCGACACCGAAGCCGATATAGAATGGCTCTGCCAGAAGATCGTGAACCTGCGGATCTTCAATGATGAAGATGGTGTGATGAACCGTTCTGTGCTCGACATCGGCGGCGAGATCCTGCTGGTAAGCCAGTTCACGCTTTTTGCCTCTACGAAGAAGGGAAACCGACCCTCCTATATCCGGGCCGCCCGTCCGGACATCGCTATCCCGCTGTATGAGCGGACGATCCGGCAACTGACGGCAGGGCTGGGCCGTTCCATTTCTACCGGTGTATTTGGCGCAGATATGCAGGTTTCTCTGGTGAACGACGGCCCCGTCACCATACTGATCGACACAAAGGACCGGGAATGACCCATCTCATATTTAATTTTTCTTTATGACGATCGATGCGGCACAACAGCAGGTGGATGAATGGATACGCACCATTGGTGTCAGATATTTCAGCGAACTCACCAATATGGCCATCCTGACGGAAGAGGTTGGGGAGCTGGCGCGCATCATGGCGCGTACCTACGGCGACCAATCGTTCAAGAAGTCTGATCTGGGCCGCGACCTCGGCGATGAAATGGCCGATGTACTTTGGGTATTGATCTGCCTGGCGAACCAGACCGGCGTGAACCTCACCGAGGCCTTTGAGCGCAACATGGCCAAGAAAACACAGCGCGACGCGGACCGGCATGCGGCCAATGAAAAGCTGCGCGACCGGGATGCCGGTTGACCACCCGGCCTTCGGGCTTTGCCCCGTTTTCGTATCTTCGCGACCTATGATTTCGAACGATACCCAGCGTTTTGCCGCCATCATCTCCCATGCGAAGGAGTATGGCTTCGTATTCCAGTCCAGCGAGATCTACGACGGCCTCAGCGCCGTGTATGATTATGGTCCCTGGGGCAGCGAACTGAAACGCAATATCCGCGACCACTGGTGGAATGCCATGACCCGCATGCACGATAACATCGTTGGCATCGACTCCGCCATTTTCATGCATCCCACGATCTGGAAGGCTTCAGGGCATGTCGATAATTTCAGCGATCCGATGATCGACAATAAGGATAGCAAGAAGCGCTATCGTGTTGATCATCTGATCGAAGGATATGCAGATGAGCTGAAAGCCAATGGTGATGAGGCAGGCGCAGATGCCGTCATCGCCCAGATGGATGCGCTGCTGGCAGCCAGCGACTACGCCGGATTGAAAATCCTCATCGATGCGAGGAGCATTCGATGCAGTGTCAGCGGCACCTGCAACTGGACCGATGTCCGTCAGTTCAACCTGATGTTCTCCACTCAGCTGGGTTCGGTATCCGAAGAAGCCAATGAGATCTATCTCCGACCTGAGACGGCCCAGGGCATCTTCGTCAATTTTCTGAACGTCCAGAAGACCGCGCGCATGAAGATCCCATTCGGGATTGCGCAGGTCGGAAAGGCCTTTCGTAACGAGATCGTCGCCCGACAGTTCATTTTCCGTATGCGCGAATTCGAGCAGATGGAGATGCAGTTCTTCATCCGTCCCGGGTCACAAAAGGAGTGGTACGAATACTGGAAAAAGGAGCGGCTCGACTGGCACTTGTCACTGGGTTTCCCCGCGGAAAACTATCGGTACCATGACCATGTGAAACTTGCTCACTACGCAGATGCGGCGGTTGACATCGAATACGCATTCCCGATCGGATGGAAGGAAGTCGAAGGGATCCATTCCCGTACAGATTTCGATCTCTCCAGCCATCAGCAGTTCAGTGGCAAGAAGCTGCAGTATTTCGACAATGAGATCAACCAGAATTATGTTCCATATGTGATCGAGACTTCGATCGGCCTTGACCGCATGTTCCTGCTGACCCTGTCGCATGCTTATGCAGAGGAATCATGGACAAAGGAGGATGGTCGTGAAGATAGTCGAGTCGTACTTCGCATCCCACCGAAACTCGCGCCCATCAAGCTAGCCATCTTGCCACTCGTGAAGAAGGACGGACTCCCCGAGATCGCCCGCGATATCATGAAAGAATGCCGGGAGGATTTCTACTGCTTCTACGAGGAAAAAGATACGATCGGAAAGCGTTACCGCCGCATGGACGCGTTGGGCACGCCTTTCTGCATCACGATCGACCATCAATCGAAGGAGGACAACTGCGTTACGATCCGTTACCGGGATACGATGCAGCAGGAACGCATCCCCATCGCCTCAGTGCGTGAATTGGTACGCTCGCAGATCCGCTGAAACGGCTGCATCATCTGCCCTTCAGCAGCACGAACGCAAAGCCGGTGATCTCATGCAGGAGGCTCTTCCATTGCACGAAAGCGTCATTGGAAGGCTTAAGGCTCGACCATCCGAAACGTGAGCCGGAGGGCTTTACATTGTAATCGCATGGATAGGCCCTGAGAGGGATCCCTTGCAAAGCGAAGATCCTTGCTGACCGGGGCATGTGCGCTGCAGAGGTGATCAGCAGGATGCTGTCGCGTACGCCCATCGAATCAAGATGCCGCCGGGTCAGCGTCGCATTCTCGATGGTGTTCCGGGCATTGCGTTCATTGATGATGTGTTCCCTTGGAACACCCATTTCCACGAAGGTTTGCGTCAGGAAGTCACTTTCCCGCAGGTCGTGTTCGGGGAAGGGATTGGCCTGTCCGCCCGTGATCAGGATCTTTTCGATGTGTCCGGTCTTGTACAGCCGAAGAGTCTGGATGAATCTGTCTGAAGCGTGATTAAAGTATCCCTTCAGGTCTCGTTTATCATAACCCGACATTCCGCCAAGTAGCACGCCTACCTTATATTTATTTTCAGTGGCGAGGGGTATCGGCTTCCACTGCCATGCTGCGGTCAGGTTCTTGATCAGCCATCCGTTCGAAAACACCAGCAGCATGATGAACCCTGTAGTGAGTAGTTTTTTCCTCCGGATAGATGAACTTGTCAGGAGGGCCCATGCAAATATGAATACCACCCACAGGAGCGGGTCGATGAGATCGCCAACGATTTTTGACAGGATATACATGGCTTTGGCCTGAAGCTAACGGTAATGGTTAACCGTAGATTTCCTGATGGATGGACTTTCGGTCGTATCCCAGTTCCTGGATGCGTCGTTTGGCTTCATCGATCATATTCTTCCATCCGCAAAGGAAGAAATCTGCAGGTTGGCCTGCTGCCGCGAGCCGCTCATAGACCTGGTGGACATATCCCTTCTCTCCTTCCCAATCTTCCCGCGAGAGGACCGGGATGAAATGTATGTTGGGATGATCTGCGGATACTTTTGAGAGCTCTTCGTGATAGAGCAGATTGGTCTTTGCGCGGGTGCCGAAGATGAGATAGATATTTCGGTATGGTGTTCCGTTGCGGATGGCGTCCTGTACCATGCTGCGGAAAGGCGCGATGCCGGTGCCGGTGCAGATCAGGAACAGGTCCTGTTTTTCTGTTTCCTTGTCCAGCGTGAATACACCCTGTGGTCCGCGGAAAGTGACTTCCGTGCCGACCTTGAATTCTTTCCACATGTAGTTCGTACCCAGTCCCTGCGGGTTGAGAACGATGACGAGTTCGAATTCATTTGTACCATCAGGCGCTGAGGCGATGGAGTAGCTGCGCCAGCGTTTGTTGGGTTTCTCGTGGATCGGCAGATCGAAGGTTACGAATTGTCCGGGGATGAAGTCAAATCGTTCGAGTTCGGGTACGCGGAACCAGAATCTGAGGGTGTCGGTTGCTTCTTCTTCAATGCGTGTCACCACTGCGGTGCGCCAGGGTTGTGCTGCCATGTTGTAATAGGTCTGATGTGTTGTCGGGCAAAGGGATGGGCATGTGGTTCTTTATTCCACATGCCCATCCGTCGTTGACGAAAATAAGGTGTGCTTGTCAATAATCAATCCCGAACTATCTGACGGGTGTACTGGTGGGTTCTGTCGGGACTGGTGATGGTCAGTACATACATGCCACGAGGTAGTCGGGACAGGTCTGCCGTCCCGTTCCGGTAGGGCATATCCCGGTCAAATACGGTTTGTCCTGACAGATTGCTGACGCGCAGTCGAACGCTGCGGATCCCCGTCATGCCGCCGGTGGATATGTTTATCGGCCCTTTGGTGGGATTTGGGAAAACATTTCTCACGAAGCGCGGATCGTTGCGAATGGGTTCGTTGACCGGGGTGGGTCCACTGATCGCGTCTCCCAGATAGGCGGCGAACATGCCGTTGCCGTGCGTACCGATGAGCAGGGTGTTGTCCTGCCAGCGATAGGCCATGGAGTTGATGATAGCGGTCGTCATGGGACCTCCCGCCTCCCGCATCCAGGTAGTGCCCGAGCCGCTGAGCGAAGTGGTGCTGAAGAGACCGACCGAGGTACCTGCGTAGTATTCTACTGAGGTTCTTTTGGCAACGATGGCGCAACTTCGGACGGAGGGGACGGTTAGGTTCCCTTCTATGACCTGCCACACCGGGTTGGCGGCAGTGGCATTACCGGTCCAGAAGATGCTGGATA
>CANHUK010000152.1 GCA_947463755.1 Chitinophagaceae bacterium | reverse complement strand
GACTGTACGTCGAAACG
This sequence comes from Chitinophagaceae bacterium, assembly GCA_947463755.1. Taxonomy (GTDB): domain Bacteria; phylum Bacteroidota; class Bacteroidia; order Chitinophagales; family Chitinophagaceae; genus Pollutibacter. The sequence continues at coordinate 5,454 of CANHUK010000152.1, read as the reverse complement.
AACTATGCTTTCAATAACGCCATGAGGTATGATATATCCGATCAGACCACGCACTGGAAGACGGACAGTCTCTACACTTCGCAGGTGAACTATAATTACCAGACGCCCTGCGTGCTGGAGGTCTATCCGGAAAATGTCACGGGCGTCAGGCTGTCTCCCGGGGATGTTTTCAAAACCCCGCGCACCTGCGAGTTGCTGATGGATGACTATGACCGTGAGCGGAGGGGACTCGCCATCCGCAGGATGTACCGGGTGGTGGCGCCCTGGACGACGCAGAATCCGATCTTCATGCATCTGGTGAGCCGACAGGATGCGGAGGTCCGCACTGCCATCGACCAATGTGTCGCGACGGGATATGAGGCCCTCATCCTGAGTTTCGGCAGTCACCTGAACATGGAGGATAGTTCAGCCGCCAATATCCGGCGCTGGAAGGAACTGGCGGACTACGCACATGCCCGCGGTATCCGCATCGGGGGGTACTCACTGTTCAGTTCCAGACGCATCAGCGATGAGCATGATGTCATAGATCCGGTTTCCGGCAAGCCCAATGCTGCGGCGTTTTTCGGCCACGCCCCCTGCATGGGCAGTCGCTGGGGACTGGATTACCTGGCCAAGCTCAGGCATTTCTTCACCGAAACGGGTTTTGACCTGTTCGAGAACGACGGACCCTATCCGGGGGATGTTTGCGCCTCGAAATCCCATCCCGGCCACGAGGGGCTGGAGGATTCACAATGGCGTCAGATGGAATTGCAGAAGGGACTTTATCGCTGGATGCGGGAGCGTGATATTTATATCAACGCCCCCGATTGGTACTTTTTGGACGGGACGAACAAGATCGCCATCGGATATCGGGAAACGAACTTCTCACTTTCCCGGGATCGTCAGCGCATCCTGAACCGGCAGAACATCTTTGACGGGACCTGGGAGAAGACGCCTTCGATGGGGTGGGGGTTCGTGCCTTTGGTAAAATATCAGGGAGGCGGACCAGAGGCGGTCCTGGAGCCCTTATCGGAACACATGAAGGACTACGAACAATTGATGATGCAATATTACGGTGCCGGCGTACAGGCCTGTTACCGGGGACCGAGGCTCTACGACACAGACAGCACGCTGCGTCTGGTGCGGCGTGTCATCGGATGGTATAAGAAGTACCGTCAGATCCTGAATGCGGACATCATCCATCTGCGCCGGGCCGACGGGCGTGACTGGGATGGATTTTTGCACGTGGATCCACAGGGACCTGTGAAGGGCATGCTGATGCTGTTCAATCCCCTCAAGGAGGCCATTGAGCGGACGATCGAGGTCCCTCTACATTATGCCGGGATCAGTGGATCCGCCATGGTGTCAGAAGGGGAGGGGACATCAAAACCTGTTAAAGTATCTGCCGGAGGAAATATGCGGCTTAGGATCCGACTGCAGCCGGAATCCTATGGATGGTACGTTATCCGGTGAGTTCACCCCGAAAAAATGAGGAGACGTCCACGGAACGTCCCCCCTTGGTGTGTCCGCTGCTGAAGGATCCATGGTCCGGCTAGCAACAGCTCGATCGGAATATGATGCAGTGAAGTGTTTTATCGTGCAGATTCACCCAGTTCAGGAACGTCATTCACCTGGCGTATGGATATCTTCCAGGCCCGCAGCCCGGAATTGGAGCGGGCATTCTGAACATGCACCATCCCCGGCTCGTTGAGATTGAGGTGCTCACTCACCCATTGGAGATAGGAGGGAGGGGGCACACAATCGCTCAGCATGAATCCCCGGACATAGGTGTGTGACACGATCTGCCAGGTCACGGACTCCCAATTTTTGGGTTCAAAGTCATCCATGCACAACATGCCACAAAACTATGACTGCCCGGGAGGGACAAAAGGGGAAAAAAACGTTGAAATCGGAGAAAAAAACGGCGTAGAATCGATTCGTGGACACAACAACTTCCAATCACCCTTTTTTTATTCCACTTGAATAACAGATCCAAGTAGTTTACGTTTGCATACGGGGCGAGAGGTCAGGTGCGTCAAGCCATTCAAAATGCCTGAAATGATGTTTTATTTTCATGCCCTGACACTTGTGCTCATCTGTCTGACGGGGGGGCTGCCTGCAACTTCCCAGACGCTGACCGACACCCTGCCGTTCCGGGGGGACACCCTCCCGGTAGTGGACACGCCCGCAGCAATTATTCGGATGGTGGACACGCCCAAGGTGGGCATTGCGAGTTATTATGCCAACAAGTTCGAGGGTAGGCGCACATCCAGCGGGGAGATTTTCAGACAATCAAAGATGACGGCCGCACATAATACCCTGCCCCTTGGAACATGGATCAGGGTGACGAGGCTCGACAATGGCAATCAGGTGGTGGTCAGGGTGAATGACCGTATGCACCCAAAGAATCCACGCCTGGTGGATCTTTCCAGTGCAGCGGCCCGGAAACTTGGATACATCGGTTTAGGTGTCGTGATGGTCAGGGTCGAAGACCTGGGCATGCATCCGCCTCCTGACCCATGAAAAGGGCTGTCGCCGGTATGCGGCAGCTCCGCTAACAAATATTTCGATGTTTAGGATAGTCCCTTTATTTTTGCGAGATACAAAAAAATCTATTATGAAAAGACTGTTCGCTTTGTCCCTGGCCATCCTTTGCCTGGGGAGCGGTTATGCACAGTTGAAGAAAGAGCAGCGGACCGGTAAGATCGTCGGTGCATCCTATACGCTTCATGATTTCAACACCGCCGCGGACCTCAGCAATATGTCCCTGTCGGCCGTGGTGGAGAAGGGCGATTGGAACAAGGCCCGTCGCATGAGCCCGGGTTTCGCCCTGACCTACACGCAGGGGCTGCTTGATCACCTGGATGTGATGGTGCGCGCCGGTATCGCCGGTGTGGAATATCCCCGGCCCGGTGTCAACGCCATGTTCAACTACGCCACCAAGGCCCTCATTGAAACCGACGTCAACCTGAACGTCAAGTTGCTCACCGACCAGTATGCGGTATCCCCGTACATCACCATCGGTGCCGGAGCGTCCAAGTGGGGTGTCTATTACTCCGCCTATGCACCCGTCGGATTGGGTATGCGCATCAATGTCTTCGACGAAGCCTATGTCACCCTGCAGAGCCAGTATCGGTTCGCCATCAGCGGAAATGCCACCAAGCATGTCTTCTATGGCATCGGCATCGGTTCCAGCATTGGGAAAAAGAAGTAACTGAAGAGCCCAAACCGCACCCCGTGGTAGCGGTCCTCATCGAGGCACCGACAGATACCCACGGAGACGGAATACCAGACAATGGGGACGCATGTCCCTCCCAGGCGGGTATCTCCGGGTATTTGGGCTGTCCGGATAAGGAAAATGATGGGATCCCGGATCGGCAGGACAATTGTCCCGCTGTTCCGGGATCCCCTCTTTTTTGGGGATGCCCTGACAGCGATAACGACAAAGGAATACATCATCAAACAGCAGGTGGATGCCGCGAGAATCAAAGTCAGGGGTTTCGGCAAGTCACATCTGCCGGGTAACAACAAGTCGGCCGAAGGACAGGCCTGGGACCGATGCGTGGAATTCAAAGTGTCTCACTAACGATCTCATGAATAAGAGAAAAAGCCGGGTGCCTGAACATCCGGCTTTTTCATGTCCCGTTGTGAACGAACCATGCTAACAAATGTTAGTTTTTATGATGATCGGGTTTATATTTACATGAGAAAAATCATGCATATGGATTTCATGCTGAGTGAAGAACATCGGATGATCAGGGAGGCCGCCAGGGATTTTGCTAAACAGGAATGCCTGCCGGGCGTGATAGACCGGGATGAGCATCAGCGTTTCGCGCATGAGCAGGTCATGAAACTGGGGGAGTTGGGTTTCATGGGTATGATGACCGATCCGGCCTATGGCGGAGCCGGGCTGGACACAGTGAGTTATGTGCTGGCGATGGAGGAGATCAGCAAGGTTGATGCGAGTGTGAGTGTATGCATGAGTGTCAATAACAGTCTGGTCAACTGGGGCCTGGAGGCTTATGGTACCGAGGAGCAGAAGCGTCGATTCCTGGAGCCGCTGGCGCGCGGACAGAAGAATGGGGCCCTGTACATCGGAGCATTCCTGCTCAGCGAACCCGAGGCGGGAAGCGACGCCACCGCCCAACGAACCACTGCAGTGGATATGGGCGATCACTACATCCTCAACGGTATAAAGAACTGGATCACCAACGGATCATCCGCCTCTGTCTATCTTGTTATGGCACAGACAGATCCTGCCAAGGGTAGCCGGGGAATCAACGCTTTTATTGTGGAGAAAGACAGTCCTGGTATCTCCGTGGGTACCAAGGAAAACAAGATGGGCATCCGGGGCAGCGATACCCATAGCATCTCCTTCCAGGATGTCCGTGTTCCGAAGTCTCAGCGCATCGGAGCAGATGGCTTTGGTTTTAGTTTTGCCATGCAGACACTCGCGGGCGGACGCATCGGCATCGCTGCGCAGGCACTTGGCATCGCGAGCGGAGCCTACGAGCTAAGTCTGGCCTATGCGCGGGAACGAAAAGCCTTCGGTCGGCCGATCTCCGAGCATCAGGCGATCCAGTTCAAATTGGCAGATATGGCCACCCGGATCGAAGCAGCCCGGATGCTATGCATGAAGTCTGCCTGGGAAAAGGATCAGCATTTGGACTATGCCACCAGCTCTTCCATGGCCAAGGTATTTGCTTCGGAAACCGCCATGTGGGTGACGACGGAAGCAGTACAGATCCACGGAGGATATGGATATGTGAAGGAGTACCATGTGGAGCGACTGATGCGGGATGCCAAGATCACACAGATCTATGAGGGTACCAGCGAGGTCCAGCGCCTCGTGATCGGGCGCTCCATACTCAAATGACCTCCATTCTACGTATCATTGCCCTCCAAAATAATGCCCGGACATGGTTGACACAGTAGCTTATGAACGTATTTCTGCCCGGCTGGGGTCTCAGCATGTTACACTGGTGGCTGTTTCCAAGACCAAGCCTGTTTCAGATATCGAAGCACTCTATGCGATGGGTCAGCGGGATTTCGGAGAGAATTATGTCCAGGAACTTGCCGGCAAGCACCCCCAGCTGCCGGCAGATATCCGATGGCATTTCATCGGTCACCTGCAGCGCAACAAGGTCAGATTCATTGCCCCTTTCGTCCATCTGATCCACGGCATCGACAGCCTCAGGTTGCTGGAAGCCGTGGATAAGGAGGCGGCCCGTGCAGGTCGACGGATCGATTGTCTACTGCAGGTCCACATCGCATCGGAAGAAACAAAGTTCGGAATGGATGCGGGTGAGATCCGGGAGCTGTTGATGGCGACGGATACAGGCAGGAAGTTGCCGAACGTTCGGATTTGCGGTCTCATGGGAATGGCGTCATTTAGCCATGATCATTTGTTGGTTCGGCGAGAATTCCAGGGTTTGAAATCATTGTTTGATGATCTCCGGTCGGGATTGATGTCAT
>CANHUK010000151.1 GCA_947463755.1 Chitinophagaceae bacterium | reverse complement strand
TGGAATGAATGCTTTTCGGATCTCCTTTCCCCTTTCGGATCTCACCGGGATATTCTGCAGGTTGGGGTTTGTGCTGGCGAGTCTGCCGGTTACGGCGACAGCCTGCCCGTAAGATGTATGCACCCGCCCTGATCGTGGGTTGATCAGTTGCGGGAGTGCGTCCACGTAGGTGGATCTGAGTTTCGTCAGCTCTCGGAAGGCCAGGATATCCTCCACGATGGGGTTTTCATGGGCCAGTTTTTGGAGGACATCTTCACCTGTGGCGTACTGACCGGTTTTGGTCTTTTTGGCCTTGGGATCCAGCTTCAGTTTTTCGAACAGGACTTCTCCGAGTTGTTTGGGGGAGGCGAGGTTGAAACGGACACCCGCTTTCTGATAAACGTTTTCTTCGGCGGCTTTGGCTTCTCTGTCGAGTTCTTTCGAATAATCCTGCAGAAAGCGCACATCGATGGCGACGCCTTCAAATTCTATGTCGGCCAATACTTTGACCAGGGGGTTGTCGACTTCGTGGAATACGCGTTCCACTTCTTTCTCCTTGATCTTTGGGAGGAAGACCTGTTTGAGCTGGAGGGTGATGTCGGCATCTTCACCGGCATATTCCTTGACCTTTTCGAGTTCCACATCGCGCATGTTTCCCTGCGACTTTCCTTTCTTTCCGATCAGTTCGGTGATGGATACCGGCTCATAACCGAGGTATTGGGCGCTCAGCAGGTCCATGGATCTTTTTCCTTCGGGTTCGATCACGTAGTGGGCGATCATGGTGTCGAAAACTGGTCCTTCGATTTCAATGCCGTACCATTTCAGCACCAGCAGGTCGTATTTGATGTTCTGTCCGATCCAGGTGATGTCTTTTTTCGACCAGATGTCTTTGAATTGGCCGAGGATCCTGCGGGTCTCCTCCTGATCTGCGGGGCAGGGCACGTACACTGCCTTACCGGTTTCCCATGCGAAGCTCATGCCCACGAGTTCTGCCTGATTGGCGTCCAATCCTGTGGTTTCGGTGTCGAAGCAGACTTCTGACAATCCGGAGAGGGTTTTTACCAGCGCTCCGATCTCTTCCGCCGATGTCAGTGCCCGGTAATCATGGGGTGTATTGTGAATGTTTCGGTCTGCGGAGAAGGAGGGGGTTTCCGGGTTGTTGGCAGGTTCCTGGGGGTTGGGTGTTACTTCCTTTTGCGGGACGATGTTTCCGAATAGATCCTGCTGCACCATCTGTCCGCTGGCACCGGCCGGTTGATCCGGTAGGGGGATATCCTCACCGAGGATGCGTCTGCCGAGGGTTTTGAATTCAAGGTCGGTGAACACCTCACGAAGCTTATCCTTGTCGATGGCTTTAACGCTGTAATTTTCTTCATGGAATGCTACCGGCACATTGGTGATGATGGTGGCCAGTTTCTTGCTCATGATGGCGAGGTCGCGTCCGTTTCTGATCTTTTCGCCGAGTGCCCCTTTGATGGTATCGGCATTGGCCAGCACGTTATCAAGGGTGTCATATTCCGCCAGCAATTTGGCAGCGGTTTTTTCGCCCACGCCAGGTATGCCGGGGATGTTGTCGACCGCGTCACCCATGAGACCCAGGATGTCTATCACCTGGTCGACCCGTTTGATATTCCATTTTTCGCAGACCTCTTTGGGTCCGAGGATCTCAAAATCTCCGCCCTGGTAAGGAGGTTTATAGATGCGTATGTTTTCTGAAACCAGTTGTCCGTAATCTTTGTCGGGGGTGACCATGAACACCTGATATCCGGCTTTTTCGGCCTGTTTGGCCAGTGTACCTACCACGTCATCGGCTTCAAAGCCGTCCGTTTCTACGATCGGGATGTTGAAACCTTCGATGATGCGTTTGATGTCGGGGATGGACAGGATGATGTCTTCGGGTGCCTCCTGACGATTAGCCTTGTAGTCTGCAAAGTCGGTATGCCGTTCGGTGGGAGCGGAGGTGTCGAAACAAACGGCCATGTGAGAAGGCTTCTGTTTGTTCAGCAGGTCAATCAGGGTATTGGTGAATCCGAACTGAGCGTTGGTGTTCTGGCCTTTGCTGGTGATGCGCGGGTTGCGAATCAGGGCATAGTAGGCTCTGAAAATGAGCGCAAAGGCATCCAGCAGATAGAGTTTCTTTTCCATGTGTGTTTGTGGGGTGTGGGTCTTTTTTGGCCTCGTTACCTCAGAAATGCGTTTGGATGAGATGGGGCAGCATTTGACGCCAGGTGGGCCAGTCGTGGTGGATATCGGATCCCCAGATATCCAGCGTGTGGGGTATCGACTTGCTATTCAGTACTTCGGAGAATCTTCGGTTCGCATCCGGATCTTCGTGGTTTCCACTTCCGGTGGCGATGATGATCCGGCCGTTTCTTTGTCTTTCGAGTATCCCGTGATCGTTCAGGTTTGGAATATAATGTTGCGGGGAGTTGAAATACACCTGCTCGTCGAAGAAACCACGGGTATAATCCGTCAGGTCGTATACACCGCTCATGGAGATGGTACCCTGAAGGAGATCGGGTCTTTTTAGGAAGAGGTTCATGGCGTGTAGTGCTCCGAAGGAGGCGCCGCAGGTGATGATGGGTGTATGTGGCGAGCAGTGGTTCCGGATGAACGGGATCACTTCCTGAAAGACGTATTCATTGAACTGGTTGTGTCGGATGGCCTTATGTGCCGGTTCCATCTCGGCGTTCATCCAACTTTCATTGTTGATGCTGTCAATGGAGAACAGTTTCATGCGGCCGCCATCGATCATGGGTCGCAGTGAATCGATCAGTTGAAAGCGTTCGTATTCGAGGTAGTCGGCCGCTGCGGTCGGTATCATCAGCAGTGCGAAACCATAATGACCATAGGCTGCCAAGGGCATGTGTTTCTGAAGCGCGGGACTGAACCAACCGGAGATTTCGCGTTGCATGTTTTCTCTTCGCGTCATAAAAGTACGTTTTGTTCCTGAAGCGTTCTCAATCGCGTGCATGTGGTTGTGAAAAGGCCGAAATCGTTTTCAAACATTGCATATCGATTCGGATTTAACAGATCTTATGAAATAGTGTCTGCATTTCCTTCGTTATTTCATGATACACAACACCATCACCATGAAAAGTCAAGTCGTAAAACGGTCCAACCGGTTCGTCGAGGTGATCAGGAGTCTTGTGCTGAAGCTTATTCGCCGTGCGGATTATGATCCTTTGCGGATCTATTTCAAAGCGAAGAGGGCACAGCACCGCAGGTTTTCCTTTTAGTACATCACGGCGATATCAAAGAATCGGGACCGCATCTTCGGATGCGGTTTCTTCTTTTTGGAATGATGTATTTTGTGCTGTGGATGAATCCATAAACATCTATCCGCTGGGCGATCGTGCCGTCACGGTTGAATGGGGTCGGGCGCCTGATCCGCTCGTGCATGCCCGTTTGATTTCTCTGCACACCCATCTTTGCCGACATCCCTTTCCCGGTTATGTGGAGAGTGTGCCCGCCTATGTGTCGCTCACGATCATCTACGATCCGCTTGATCCCATCCTTTTTGCGCGTGCATGCGGGGAATCTGTGTCCGAACAGGTCAGGCGGGAGGTGCTTGAAAGTCTGTCCGTTATGGAGTCTGTACCTGCGGACCGGATGCCGGTGACCATTCCCGTCTGTTACGATCGGGATTTCGGACCTGACTTGTCTGAGGTTGCAAACATGTGTGGACTATCTGTGGACGAGGTGATCGATATCCATGTTTCCGGGGTGTATCGGGTGTACATGATCGGATTTGTACCTGGTTTTCCTTATTTGGGAATGATGGATCCTCGCCTGGATGTGTCCAGAAAATCATCTCCCCGGATGCAGGTGGCACCGGGTTCTGTGGCGATGGCCGGCCGGCAGACGGGCATTTATCCCTTGACAGTGCCGGGCGGATGGCAGATCATCGGGCGGACGCCAATCCGTGTGTTCGACCCCTGTGAATCCAATCCTTTCCTGCTGAAACCGGGAATGGATGTCAGATTTGAACGTATTGACCGTGGCTTGTTCGAAAAACTGACTATTCAATGAGTATCCGGGTCATCGGCAGTTTGTATCCTTGTACCCTGCAGGATATGGGCAGACAGGGGTTCCGGGCTTTCGGCGTGCCCCTGAGCGGTCCCATGGATCCTTACTCCTTTCACCTCGCCAATCTTCTGTGTGGAAATGCCGCGGGTGGTGTGGCACTCGAGATCACCCTGCATGGTCTCGTATTGCTTTTTGAGGAGGATATGTTGATTGCGCTTTGTGGTGGCGGCTCGGTACCGGTCATTGAGGGTGAGCCTGTCGCCTGTTTTCGTCCGCTGCTGATGCGACGTGGTACGTTGCTGGCGTTCAGACCTTCGTCTGAGGGTTGCAGGATGTACCTGGCCGTGGCAGGCGGTTTCCAGGCGGACCGGATCATGGGGAGCGCTGCTACCTATCTGCCGGCGGCGATCGGCGGTTTCGGCGGGCGTGCCTTGAAAAAGGGAGATCTGTTAATGCGTGCCGAACATCCCGGTACCTTGTCATCCCGGATGTTAGCCTCACTGGAAGTCACACCTCGTACAGGTGGTCCGGCATCCTGGGGTTCGAATCCCTTTCCGTGGTTGTTGGATAGCGACGCTCTGCTCAGGTTTTTGCCCGGTCCGGAGTGGTCCGACTTTTCAGCATCCTCGCGTCTTCAGTTTGAGACGGATCTGTTTCATCTGACAGATAAGTCGGATCGGATGGGCTGTCAGTTAAAAGGTCCGGTCTTGACCCATCAACTTACCGGCGAGATGCTGTCCACCGGTGTTTGTCCGGGTACGGTGCAGGTGACACATGCCGGGGTTCCGATCATTCTGATGGCCGATGGGCAGACAACCGGTGGTTATCCGAGGATAGCGCAGGTCATTTCTGCGGATCTGCCGGTCTGTGGGCAACGGAGACCGGGTTCTTCCATTCGGTTCAGACAGGTGTCGATGTCGGAAGCTCATGAACTGCATCGGCTGCGGATGCGTTCGCTGATGCAAGTGGGGCAGTCGATCCAATTGCGTTATGGCCTATGATTTTGATGAAGGAAGGATGTACATTCAATGAACCAATATCAACATGGCCATGAAGGTTGTTGACATCAATTGCGATCTGGGGGAGAGTTACGGGCAGTCCAGGGTGGGTCAGGATGAGTTGCTGATGCCGCTGTTGAGTTCTGCGAATATCGCCTGTGGATTTCACGGCGGTGACCCAACGACCATGCATCATACAGTCAGGTTGGCTCAAACGCATGGTGTATCCATCGGAGCGCATCCCTCTTATCCCGACCTCATGGGTTTTGGCAGGCGTCGAATGGATCTGAGTCCTCAGGAGGTCTATGATAGTATGTTGTATCAAATGGGCGCATTGAGTGGATTCGCAAGGGCGGCGGGCGTGCCGCTGCGACATGTCAAGCCGCATGGTGCATTGTATAATGAGGCTGCCCGGAATTCAGGGATTGCGTCTGCCATTGTGAATGCCATATATTATTTCGACCGGGATCTGATC
>CANHUK010000150.1 GCA_947463755.1 Chitinophagaceae bacterium | reverse complement strand
GACTCGATGCAGGTGCGGTAATACTTGGGGTGATCCACAAATGCGAGATCACCCGTTTCAACCCGATGGATCTCGTTGATACCGGTGGCGTACATGCCGGCGTCTCCAATGATTTGTGCACCTATCCATGAGGCGACGTCTGAAAGCTGCACCGGTGCCGGAAATTTCATGTGCTTGCGTTTATATGCAAAGGTAAGGACTGATCACCGCAGCAATGTGACATCGATGTACCATTCATCCGAATAGGCAAATACAATTATGCAACCTGCGGTGACCTGTGATTATCACTTGCATCAATTCACAGTCGACACGAATGCATGTTGATAAAAAATCCAATGAAAAATTTTACCGCGGTAAAAATTAACTTTAATATTGTGTTGGGATTCGTTCCAGCACTCACTAACCAATTATTGTAAGCCCGGTTCCTCCGGGCTTTTTTTTTACACTCGAATTTTAGCGCGATACGCAAATCGTACATCACCCTGCACACTTCGAATTGGTGTACCTTGCAGATAAAAGTCAACATATGCTTAAATCCATGACAGGCTACGGTCGTTGCGAAGACACCATCGGTGACCGCACCTTTCTGGTCGAGATACGTTCGCTGAATGGTAAGCAATTCGAAGCATTGCTCAAGATCCCACAACTGCTGAAGCCATATGAATTTGACATCCGCGGACTGCTCTCCGAACGGCTGCTGCGTGGCAGCATCGAATGCACGGTGACCATGCGCGTGAACGGCGCGGCGAAGCCCGTCACCATCAACACTGACCTTGCGAAAAGCTACTATGCGCAACTCAGGTCGCTCACCGATTCGCTGGGGCTTGACACATCGAACATCCTGGATGCTTTGCTCAAGTTGCCGGAGGTGATCGTTCCAACTACCGATGCGTTTTCCACCGATGACTGGACTTCATTCAGCCGGATCCTGTTGCGTGCCATCGATGAGCTTGATGCACACAGGACTCATGAGGGCAGATCGCTCGAAATTGATCTCATTGAGCGCATTGAGCATATCGGCAGACTGCAGGAGGATGTAATGCGGGTGGAACCGCTCAGACGCGAAAAGATCCGTGATCATATCCGCAAAACGCTGGAGGAGCAGGTGGGACCTGACAGATATGATACCAATCGCCTCGAGCAGGAGTTGATCTATCACATCGAGAAGATCGACATCAGCGAAGAGCAAGTGCGATTGACAAACCACTGTGCATATTTCCGCACACTGATCGACGAGCAGGCCGAAGGCAAGGGGAAGAAGTTATCCTTTGTACTGCAGGAAATCGGACGGGAGATCAACACCACCGGTTCGAAGGCCTATGACGCAGAGATCCAGCGGAGCGTGGTGCTCATGAAAGATGAGCTCGAGAAGGCGAAGGAGCAGGTGCTGAATGTGCTTTGACCCTCAAGGGCGCGCAGGCGGGGTGCATCGATGGCATTTCGTACTTTTGCGTAAAGCATATTCCGTGGAAAGAAGCGTACACTGTATAGTCATCGCCCTCTGCTCAATGTTCCTGGTGTCTTGTGCAGGAAACGGCGTCATGGAGCAGACGAATGCCATCCCCGGTCATGCCTGGTCATCCGACCGTGTACCCGAGTGCTCCTTCGATATCACCGATACCACTTCCTTCCACCGGCTGTTCTTCGTCATCAGGCATACAGATGCCTATGAATTCAACAACATCTGGATCGGTGCGGAGAGTATGTCGCCCGGAGACACGGCCTTCACTTCCCAGCGTTTCGAACTCCCACTCACGCGTGGCGACCGGTGGTCGGGGCGTGCGATGGACGACATACGTGAACATCGCATCCTGATGTACCGCGAGCCGGTGAGATTCAGGCGCCCCGGGAGGTACCGGGTGAGGCTGCACCAACTGATGCGGCAGGATCCGCTCAAGCATGTGATGAATGTGGGATTGCGCATTGAAAGATCCGGACGATGAACAGGCATGAGGGCAGAAAACGGAGATTCGCGCTCATCACCGTCGTCTACTGGTTTCTGCTGGCCTATCTCGTAGCGGCCCTGGCCTGGTGGTACATCGAACTGAAGCAGCAGAACCTCGAGATGTACGCCTTCAAGCGTGACCTGCTCCGCAAGGATATGGCCGACTATGACGCGCTCATGAACCGGATCACCGACGAGCGCGACCGCAATGCTGCCCAGTATGCGGGGGAAGGACTTATGTTCCTGGTGCTGACCCTCCTGGGCGCTGTCTTTGTCTACCGGGCCGCACGCCGGCAGATCAGGTACGACATGATGCAGGAGAATTTCCTGATGGCCGTTACCCATGAACTCAAAACACCGATCTCCATCCTGCGGCTGAATCTCGAAACCATGCTCAAGTTTCCGCTGGAGGAACCAGACCGCCGCCGCATGATGCAGCAGGGCGTGGCGGAAACGGAAAGATTGAACGAACTCTGCGAGAACATCCTCCTCAGCTCAAGACTGGAATCGGCCAGCCAGGTGATCGAACCCAGGCCGGTCGACCTGAATGCACTGCTGCAGGAAACGGCAGATACCTACGCGCAGCGGATGCCCGCGCGTCGGATCCATATCCAAACTTCCGGAGCCGGAACGGCCATGGTGGCCGCCGACCCCCTCCTCCTCAGGCTCTGCCTTCACAACCTGATCGACAATGCGATCAAGTACTCTCCGGCAGACGCAATGGTGACCCTCAGGACGGACTCTGCCCCGACAGGCTTCCGCATCACCGTAGCCGACGAGGGACCCGGAGTGGCCGATGCAGAGAAGGAAAAGATCTTCGGCAGGTTCTATCGCTCGGGATCCGAAACCACCCGAAAAACCAAGGGCACGGGCCTGGGCCTGTATCTCAGCCGAAAGATCGCCGAAGCACATGGCGGCAGCCTGCGGGTCAGGGACAATCGCCCGCAGGGTAGTATTTTTGTGATGGATATCCCCAACACCCCGGCATGAACAAAACATCGAAAGGAACCATCCTCATCGTGGAAGACGAGGAAGCCCTGCAGGCGACCCTTCGGCTCAGCCTCTCCCTCGAAGGTTATGAAGTGTCCGTGGCCTCCGACGGGGTTGCTGCCCTGCGCAGGGTCCGCGAAGAATATTTCGACCTGATCATCCTGGACATCATGCTCCCTGAACTCGATGGGATCAGCGTGTGTGAAACCATCCGGCTGACCGATACATCCCTGCCCATCCTGATGCTGAGCGCCCGCTCGGGTGGGAGCGACCGGGTACTGGGACTGAAAAAGGGAGCGGATGACTACCTGACGAAACCCTTTCATCTCGAAGAACTCCTGCTCAGGGTCGATAAACTCATCAGAAAAAACCGCAAACTGCAGGAGCATCCACCGATGGATGATGTATGCGCCTTCGGCGGAAACCGGATCGACTTCAACGCCCAGGAGGCCGTCAACGCCCGGGGCGAACGGATCGAACTGAGCCAGCGGGAAACCATGCTGCTGCGCCTGCTGGTCGCACACCGGAACGAAGTGGTATCAAGGGAAAAGATCCTGCAGAGTGTCTGGGGATATCAGGTATATCCCACCACCCGAACCATCGACAATTTCATCCTCAACTTCAGAAAATACTTCGAAGCCGATAGTCGCGATCCGAAATACTTCCACTCCGTTCGGGGGGTTGGCTACCGCTTCACCGACGAACAGGCAGCCTGACAGGTTCGGAAACCATGCGAAATTCATCGTCGATGCCCTCCTGAGGGCTTCAGATGCCTCAGAACGGCCGGATAGCCTCGATCACACAACATCACATTGGCTACATCGTCTTTGCGCAAAAAATGCCTTGTAGCGCGTCCTGGAGGACATACCCTACGCCCATAGTCCCCGGTGCGCCATCAGAGGTCGCCGAGTAGAGGGCGAAGGAGGATATCTTCGACACAGGCCTGCGGCGAAAGACCGGATGCCGCCACGATCATGGCGGCAACGTCCTCAGACTCCATGATGCGGGAGGGCTCGATGTCGAAACCATCCCATGAGGCCGTCAGCGTGGCACCGGGATGCACGGCCGTTACCTTTATTCCGTGGGGCATCATCTCTTCGCGCAGGTTACGGCTGAAGCCCAGCAGGGCCCATTTACTAATGCTGTAGGCGCCCCCGTTGGGATAAGCCTTCAGGGCTGCCACAGAGCAGATATTGAAAACATGTCCGGAACGGCGCGCGATCATGGCCGGCAGAAGCCGTCGGGTGAGATGATAGGCCGAAAACAGGTTGATGTCGAGCATACGCGCCAGCGTCCCCTCCGGTTCATCATGCACGGATCCCGGCTCGAAGAACCCTGCGTTGTTCACGAGCACATCGACGGCATCACAGGCCTGCAGGATATGATCGGCAAAGGCCTCTACCCCCTCGCGTTTCGAGAGGTCGGCATCGAATGCGGAGATCCGGCATCCGTGACGTTCGGAAAGCGCGCCCTGCCATGCCATCGTTTCATGCATTCGACGGGCAGAGAGGATGAGATGACAACCCGGAAATCTCCGGGCGAAGCCTTCGGCGACGGCCTTGCCGATGCCCTTGCTTGCTCCTGTGACGACGATGTTCATGATCCTTAAAATTGCCCGCCGGCAACCTGCCGGACGGAAGCGGTAAAGGTACCGTAACTTCGCTTGAAATCGGTTTCCTTGAGCACCAAACGCTACGACCATATCTTCTTCGACCTCGACCACACCCTCTGGGACTTCGACGCCAATTCGCGCGAAACCCTGCAGGACCTTTACCTCGAACTCAGCCTCGCTGCGCGGGGCATCGAAACTTTCGAGCAGTTTCATGATACCTACTACCACTACAACCAGTTGTTCTGGGACAGGTTCCGGAAGGGATACATCAATCGGGAGGAACTGAGATGGAAGCGCATGTGGCGGACGCTGACGGATTTTCGGATCACGGACGAGGGACTAGCCAAGGCGATGAGCGAGCGATATCTGGAGATCCTGCCGACCAAAAAAAGACTCTTCGACGACACCATCGAAGTCCTGGACTACCTCTCCGGAAAGGGATATCCGATGCACCTCATCACCAACGGTTTCGAGCAGACCCAGCATGCCAAGCTCCGCCACAGCGGCATCGGGCACTACTTCATACATGTCATCACCTCCGAGGCGGCCGGTATCATGAAACCCCACCGCGAGATCTTCACTTATGCGATGGAAAAGGCGGGTACCACGCCTGATCGTTGCATCATGATCGGAGATACACTCGATGCAGATATCATCGGTGCCCGTAATGCCGGCATCGATACGGTTTATTTCAATCCGGCCGTCCCCCCGCGTGACGGTATCGTCCCGACCTACGTGATCGAGCGGCTCAGTGGGCTCCGCAAGCTGTTATGAGGCGGTGATCCGATCTTTTAAAGTTACAAGCTGCGACACAATGCGCTCCGCAGCCCGGCCATCCCACAAAGGAGGACGACCGCCTTTCATCCATCTGCCGGATAGCAGCTGGTCGATGGCTTCACGAAGTTTCGAAGGATCGTTTCCGATCAATTCGTTGGTGCCGATCGTACAGG
>CANHUK010000149.1 GCA_947463755.1 Chitinophagaceae bacterium | reverse complement strand
CTCCATGCCTTCGCCCATGCCATCGGCCATCTCGTCGCGTTTGGCACGGCGATACTTGGCTTTCAGGCTCTTTCCGCGTCCACCGGAGCCGGCCAGTTTGGCCTGGGTTTCGCGGATCTTGTTCTGTATCTCTTTGGAATCGATTTCCTTGCCTTCGCGTTGGTCGCCTCGCTTGGATGGTGTGAATCTGCCACCACCGCCCTGTCCCTGGCGTTGCGGCTGACCGGGACGGTTGCCGCCTTGTTGTCCACCGGCTGCCTGTTTTTGAATGGCTGGCCTTGGTGTGTCTTTCTTTTCGATGGGGATGCGCTTGCGACGGCGTTTTTCCTCTGCCGCCCGGCCTCCCTTTTCTTCCACCGGCAGTTCGATCCTTCCGATGATCTTGGGTCCTTCGAGTTCGGGCGCGTTAAGCCTGACCGTTTCCGGCTGGGCTGCAGTAATTTCCTGCGTGGCGGGTTTTTCGGGAGTCGGTTTGGCGATCGGTGCAGGCTTCGTTTCTACGACGGGTTCTGCCTTGGGTTCCTGTACCGGTGCGGGTGCAGCTACAGGTGGTATTACTTCCGCTGCGGGTTCTTCTGCTGCAGGGGATTTCTTGTCCACCGATTTGCGAGGTCTTGTCGAGGAGTCAATGGCACTCAGATCGATCTTATCGATGATCTTGGGACCTTCGACGATGGGAGCGTCCACCCTCATCATGCCTGATGCCTCTTCCGTCACAGGTGTGGCAGCGGGTGCGGGTTCCGGCGCAGGTTCAGGTTCGGGTTCAGGAGCGGGCGGTGGCGTCGGAACCTCTACGGCGACGGGTTCTTCGGGTGCGGGAGCCGGCGCGGGTGGTGTTTCCACCACGGCGACGACGGGGGCTGCCTGGATCGGAGCCTCCTCAGTGGCCTTTTTCTTCGCGTCCTTTCGGAAGAGTATTTCTTCCTCGTCCTTTCGTTTTTTGGCATCCAGCACGGTCCCTTTAGGGATCTCGATCGCATCGCTTTTTGCCTTGGCTGCCTTGTCGGACGAGAATTCTGCCTGGAGCGCACGATACATGTCCTCCGTAAGTTTGGAGGTCGGTTTAAGGTCGTCCCTGCTGAAGCCTTTGCCTGCGAGGTAGTCCACCAGCGTTTCTTTGCCGATGTTGAACTCCTTTGCGGCCGCCATGAGGCGTGGTGTATTGATCTCTGACATTTATCCTCCTACAGCTGCCTGCTGTGATTTAATTTAATCCTCGGTTGTCTTTGTACACCGGACCGTACCTTTTTAGGGCGGTCCGGCTTTCTATCAATTCCGGGAGAATTCCTCCTCCAGTACTTTTCTCAGGTCTTCGATGGTTTCTTTTTCCAGGTCGGTCCGGCGTTCAAGTTCTTCAGCACTGAGTACGAGGACGCTGCGGCCGGTATCGCAACCGATCCGCTTGAGTTCCTCGATGACCCAGGGTTCGATCTCATCGCTGAATTCGTCGAGGTCGATATCGTATTCGTCTCCTTCGCCTTCGTTGTCGCGGTAGACATCGATATCGTATCCTGTGAGTTCTTCAGCGAGTTTGATGTTCACGCCGCGTTTACCGATGGCGAGGGACACCTGTTCGGGTGACACGAAGACTTCAGCGCTTTTGCGATCGTTATCGAGGTTCATCTTACTGATCTTGGCGGGTGTGAGCGAGCGCTGGATCAGGAGCTGGATATTATTGGTCCAGTTGATGACGTCGATGTTTTCGTTTTTCAGTTCGCGTACGATGCCATGGATCCGGCTGCCTTTCATACCGACGCAGGCACCAACGGGATCGATACGGTCGTCGTAGCTTTCCACGGCCACTTTTGCGCGTTCGCCCGGTTCGCGTACGATCTTTTTGATGCTGATGAGTCCGTCGAAGATCTCGGGCACTTCGATTTCCAGCAGTTTCGCGAGGAAGGACGAGTGGGTACGGGAGAGAATGATGACGGGGTTGTTATTACGCATCTCCACCTTCTTGATGACGGCGCGGATGTTTTCGCCCTTCTTGAAGTAGTCGGAGGGGATCTGTTCGGATTTGGGCAGGATGATCTCGTTGCCGTCTTCATCCAGGAGGAGTACTTCCTTTTTCCATACCTGGTAGACTTCTGCGCTGATGATCTCACCGACGCGGTCGCCATATTTCTTGATCAGGGCGTTCTTTTTCAGGTCACCGATGCGGCTGGCGAGGGTTTGTTTGGCGGCGAGGATGGCTCGACGGCCGAAGTCATGGATATCTACTTCTTCGTACAGGTCTTCACCTACTTCGAAGTCGGGGGCCAGTTTGATGGCTTCGCTGTATTCGATCTCTGCGAGGGGGTCCTGCACGGCGCCGTCGTCCACGATGGTGCGGTGGCGCATGATCTCAAGGTCACCTTTTTCGGTATTGACGATGACGTCGAAGTTGTCATCGGATCCGTATTTTTTGCGGAGGAGGGTCTTGAAGACGTCTTCCAGCACTTTCATGAGGGTGGGACGGTCGATATTCTCCGCTTCCTTGAAGTCCTGGAATGATTCGATGAGGTTGATGCTTGCCATAACGATGCTTTTACTTCCTGCCGTCACTGCCCGGTGTCGGAGTGGCGGGCTTTCTGGTTAAAAAACGATCTGAACGACTGTTGTTTTTATGTTTGTGTACAATACCACGTGGGTAGCGATTGTTTTTTTCTTTCCCTTACCTTCTTCGACTTCGAGGGTGATGGCGTCTTCGGTCGCGTCGGTGAGTTTGCCGGTGAGGGCGGGTCCTTCCGTTTGTACGACTTCTACGTGGCGACCTATATTTTTTCGGTACTGGCGGATCGATCTCAGCGGTTCATCAACGCCTGGCGAGGATACTTCCAGGGAGAACTCACCATCGGGGAGTAGTTCGCTTTCGACGATGGCTCGGTAGAGTTTGCGATTGAGGGAGACGCATTTCTCGATGATCACACCGCTGTCTGCATCCAGGTAAACCTTTATATTATTTACCGGTTTGATGGAAACTTCCACCAGGAAATAGTCCTGATCCTCTGTCAGCAGCGAGCTGACCAGGGCTTCGACCGCTTGAATCTGCGTTTCTTTCGTCATATCTGCCAAACGAAGAAGGGAACGACCCCGTTCCCTTCCTTTGCTTTCCAAGTGTAAAATTAGCACAATCGGTGTTCACAAAAAAATTTTTCATGACCATGGTCATTCGCAAACGGGCAGATGGTTGCTACCTTGTGTGGAATTCAACGCACTATGGAAGAGCGGGATGATCTCACGGGTTTTATCCATCGGATGCGCAAACTATTGCGGGAGTATGCTGAACTGCGTCTGGGTCTGTTGCGTTTGCAGGCGATCCGGACCTTGTCGAGGTTCTTCAGCATGCTGATGGTCACGCTGACAGGCATCCTCATGGGGATCTTCGTATTGTTCTTTTTGGGGCTTGCCTTGTCTGCCTGGGTATCGGGGTTGACGGGGAGTCCGGTACTGGGTCATCTGTCGGCCGCCGGTTTTTTTCTCCTCCTGCTTTTCCTGGGCGTTCTTTTACGAAAGCCTTTGTTCCAGGCGCCGTTGATCCGGATGTTCATCTCTTCGACCGCCGACGAGCCGGAGGAAGCGGAGTTGGACGAGGAGGAAGGCATATCTTAAATAATGACCATGGCCAAGAAACGCATCCGCAGTGTTGAGCAGCTGGACCGGGAGATCTACCGTTACAAGTTGCGTGTGAAGGAGGTCGAGCATGAGTTCGACCGGAGCATCGATCATGTAAAGCATCATTTTCCTTCGATGGTACTCAGGTCGGTGCTGGGTCGGTCGAAGCCGGTGTCTGCGGTGGGCATCACGGGGGATGTAGCCTTGCGGTTGATGGAGAGCGAGCAGTTGCAGGATGGATTCTTCTCGCTGATCGACAAATTATCTGCCCGGATCTGGAAGGTTTTTCGCCGGGGTCGCAAAGGGGGATCGGATTCCGGGGAGATGGAGTCGTCTGCGCCGGATGCCTGATGTTTTCTGTCACTTCCTACCTTTGTGTTCCATGTTACGTTACATCTTCTACACGCTGGGATTTTATTTCCTGTTCCGGTTCGTTACGGGATTTGTGATCCCGGTGGTGCGCACGACGTTGCAATTGCGTAAGGGTTTCAAGGCCATGCGGGAGCAGCAGGAGGCGGCAGCGGCTGCCACCCATACGGCTCCCAAACGTCCGGAGAAGCCGGATGCCGGAGATTATCTCGATTTCGAAGAGGTTAAATGAAGCCTTACCGCAAGGGCGCGAAGTGGAAGGCAGGGTGTTATTCCATCAACCAGGCCAGGGCGGTTTCGATGCGCTCCTCCGGCTGCAGGTGATGTGTCATGAGTCCGACGGCCTGAGCGCCGGCAATGTTGTCGGCGTTATCATCCACAAATAAGGTTTCTGAGGCGGTGAGGCCTTGATCGGCCAGGATGTGGAGGTATCCTTCCGGGTGCGGTTTGCGCATGCCCATCTCGTGGGAGTAGTAGGCCCGGTGGAAGAGGTCGTTCAAATGTGCGTAGGGCGTCGTTTCGGCGATCCTTTTCTGGAAGACCTCGTAATGGATGATGTTGGTATTGCTGTACAGAAATGTAGGTGTGGTTTGCCGAAGCTTGTCGACGAAGGCGAGGCTCTCCAGCCGGAAATCTGCCAGCATGGCATTCCAGGCTTCGAAGACCTCCTGTTCGGGCAGCGGCCGTCCGATCTCTTTGGATATCCCTTCTGCGAAGGCTTTCGGCTCCACTTTTCCGATCTCCAGGTCCAGGAACACCGGACTCGCATGATAAAGCGTGAAGAGCTTTTTGAAGTCGGGGATGCCCAGCCGGGCAAAGGCCTGCAGGGTGCTGTCCAGGTCGAGGTTCAGGAGCACGCCTCCGAAATCGAAGATGACGGCCGATGGTTTCTGCTTCATTCCATAAAGATAGGGAACGGCATGGCTGCCCCGATCAGCTTGCATCTCTGCGTAGCTGTTCGGTTATCCTTTTTTTCGTAAATTTGCATTTCGCAATCCGGCATGCCGGGTTGCACGGACCCATAGCTCAGTTGGTCAGAGCACCTGACTCATAATCAGGGAGTCCCAGGTTCAAGCCCTGGTGGGTCCACCAACCGCCGGTAAGGATGGACGGTTCCTGCTCAGGCAGTGGCTGTCCGTTTTTGTTTAACGTTAACCTTTCTTTAACCCTCAGCGGGATAGATTTGCCCTTTCAATTCCACGTATGAAACAGTTCCTGACCGCCAGTCTTCTGCTTACGCTCCTGACGCCGGCTTTTTCCCAGACGACGACGTCGCCTGCAGACGCCGGCAAGCGAGACTGGAAGAAGGCAGACCTGTCAAATCGGTCTTCTGACCACCTGATGTTCCAGTTCGGATATACGGGTTGGACGGGTGCCCCTGACAGCATTCACACGGGCGGTTTTTCCCGATCCTTCAATACTTATTTTTTATTCGACTTTCCGTTCAAAAGCGATCCCCGCCTGAGTGTGGGTGTTGGAGTGGGTGTTGGTTCCGATAACGTTTTTTTCCAGCACACCACCATTGATCTGAAGAACAGCCAGCAGGTAAAATT
>CANHUK010000148.1 GCA_947463755.1 Chitinophagaceae bacterium | reverse complement strand
GCGGTGCAGAACGACAGCTTGACCCCGACCGCTGTCGCCTCCGGATCCGAGATGCCCAAAGCGATCAACGTTCAGGCCTCACCTGTTGATGTGAGCACGCTGATCGGCGGAAATACGGATTTCCTGGTGCCTGCGATGGATGAGGCCTTCCTGCCCGATTACGTCGTTCCGCTGCCCATCACGCAGCCTGATGCGATCGACGACAAGAGCCTGCCAACATCAACCGATCGTGAGATCGCTGCCGAAGCCACCCAGGCGACGGAGCCCTCCGCATCCATGCTGTTGCTGGAAGCCCAGAGCACGGAAGTACCTGTTGAGATCGAACCATCTGCAGAGCCCTTCATCGCGGCCACTGAAAATGCTTTTGTCGAGACCACGGAGGAGCAAACGCTTTTTGCATCTGAAGCTGACCTGACTGCAGATACCCTGGACATCATCGGGGATGCCGGAGCTGAAGCATCGGCACAGGAGGAGTTGATATCCATCGCACAGACCGAAGAGGGGTTGATGGAAGATCAGACCTTCTTTATGGACACGGATGATGCAGAAGCCATGCTCGAAGCACAGCTCATGGCAGACGAATCCTGGATGGAAGCTGATGCAACAGCAGACAACATTACGGATACTGAGATCGGGCTTGATGAAGTTGAGATCCCCGTTGATGCGTCCACCGTACCTGAAATAACACTGGAAGAAGAGATAAGCACTGCAATCCCGGCAGAAGACGAACTGGCAATCACTTTGCCGGATGTAACTGAAGCTGCTGCCGACACAATACCTCAAGCGGAACCAGCCTTCAACTTCCCGACCTCCATTTCTTCGAGCTGGGATACCTTTCCGGTTGATCAGAATGACAATGGCATCCGCATCGATCCATCCATTCCTTTCATCAGGATCCCGGATGCCAGTCCCCGGGTTGAAGATGCAGCTGCTTGCGAAGAGCAACCGGCACAGATCCGTGCCACATTCATCGATACGACCGGGGGCGAGATCTCCGATATCCAAGCCGGTGATATGATCGAAGGTCGGATGGATCAGGCTCCGGTGGAAGTGCTTCGTGTGAAGGCTAACCCTGCCAGGACGATGATCCCCCGCCAACTGAGCAGTCCCGAAGCGTTCGAATTGCGTGAAGCCAGTGGCACGATGATCATCATCCGTGAGGAAGAAGAGGAAGTTACAGAGGATAGCCTGAGCATTGATCGTCGTCAGCAGGGAGGTCCGGAACTGCGCGGTTCCGAGCCGATGGAGGCAGAAGAGCCGAAGTTCAAGATCTCGGCGGTACCCACGGCAGAGCCAGGCTATGAACCCGGATACACCAATCAGCAACGCAATACCCGGAAGCCCGTCACGGTGCAGCCGGAGAATACTCGCCGCTGGTTTTGAGATAACACATCTTTTTCTTTGCCGGCGACCATGTAAAGCCTATTTTTGCGCTCCCACGGGAAGTAGCGCAGGCCGGTAGCGCACCTGGTTTGGGACCAGGGGGTCGCAGGTTCGAATCCTGTCTTCCCGACGAAACATACAAGCCCCGGGCGTAAGCCCGGGGTTTTCCGTTTGGAAGCACTTCGAGCTTGCTCGAAAGGGCTTCCAAACGGAAAGCCCCAAGCGAACGAAGTGAGCAGGGGGCTTGGATGTTTCAGGCCACCCCCTAAGGATGGCCGAAGGCAATCCTGTCTTCCAGACAACAGAGCACTGAGAAATCAGTGCTTTTTTGTTTTGGTACCTTTTTAAGGTCAACCGCGAGGACTAGAAGACGCGGGGAAATCATCAAAAGACATTTCACGCAATCGTTTTCTGAGATTTTCCTGCCGCTTGTCCCCTGCGGCTTTGAAGGAACCTCCTTATTGCCTAATTTCCATCCAAAATAACATCCAACATGAAAAGACTCGCACTGGCGTTGTCCCTGTTCCTGGGTCTGCAGACACAGGCACAGTGGGTTTCCCTGTTCAATGGTAAGGATCTGAAGGGCTGGAAGCAACTCAACGGAAAGGCTAAATATGAGGTGGTCAACGGTGTGATCGTAGGTACGGCCGTTCCTAAGGAGCCGAACTCCTTCCTGGCGACCGACAAGGATTATCAGGACTTCATCCTGGAGCTTGAATTCCAGGCAGACAGTACCATGAACTTCGGCATCCAGTTCCGCAGCGAAAGCCGTGCCGACTATAATAATTACCGCGTACATGGCTATCAGATGGAGATCGATCCGTCTGCCCGTGCCTGGAGCGGCGGTATTTACGACGAAGCTCGTCGCGCATGGCTGTATTCGCTCGAATACAATCCCTCCGCTGGTAAGGCGTACAAGAAGGCAGGATGGAACCACTACCGCATCGAGTGCATCGGAAAGGAAGTGCGGACCTTCGTCAACGGCGTACCTGCCGCGCATCTGGTGGACACCCTGGATACCAAAGGCTTCATCGCACTCCAGGTACATCAAGTGTACAAGCCGGAAGACATCGGTAAGCAGATCAAATGGAGGAACATCCGGATCCAGACCCAGAATGTCAAGTTTTCCAAGGACCCCGGCATCTTCATCATCAACCTGAACAAGAACATGGTGTCTGAAGCGGAGAAGCGCCAGGGCATGTACCTCCTGTGGGATGGCAAAACGACCGCCGGATGGCGCGGAGCCCATAAGACATCCTTCCCTGAGAAAGGCTGGGAGATCGATAACGGTGTGCTGCGTGTACAGCCCTCCGGCGGCGCAGAATCCAAGAATGGTGGCGATATTGTTACAGAGAAGTTGTTCAGTGCCTTCGAACTCCAGTTCGAATTCCGCCTCACGGAAGGTGCCAACAGCGGTGTCAAGTACTTCGTTACAGAAGCCGAGAACAGCGGTGCTTCCGCCATTGGCCTGGAATTTCAGGTACTCGATGATGACAAGCATCCCGATGCCAAGATGGGTACAGCCGGTAACCGCACCCTGGGCTCTCTTTACGATCTGATCCCCGCAGAAAAGAACAAGCAGGCCCTCCGCAAGATCGGTGAATGGAACCGTGGGATGATCCGCGTTCGCCCGGATAATCACGTTGAGCATATCCTCAACGGATACCGCGTTGTGGAATACGATCGCGGCAACCAGATGTACAAGGCGCTTGTCGCCCGCAGCAAGTATGAGAAGTGGAAGGAATTTGGCATGGCGAAAGAAGGCCGCATCCTGTTGCAGGACCACGGCGATAAGGTCGAATTCCGCTCCATCAAGATGCGTGAACTGAATAATATCCACAGGATTCCCTAATATTTATATATGGCAACCAGAAGAAAATTCATTGGACAGACCGTAAAGGCCGCCGCAGCCACTTATGCGGGTGCCCTCGGGATGTCCGCCAAGTCATACGGACGCATTCTCGGCGCAAACGACCGGGTCAACGTAGGCATAGTAGGTTTTTCAGACCGATTCCGATCTTCCCTGCTGCCTTCATTTCTGGCGCATCACAAGGAGCTGAATTTCGACATCATCGCAGTGTCCGATATCTGGTCCCTGCGGCGCGAGGAAGGCAAGGCCCAGCTCAGCGCCAAGGTCGGACATGACGTGAAGACCTGCGTCAACAACGATGCCCTCTACGCCATGAAGGATGTAGATGCGGTGATCGTCAGTACCGCCGATTTCCAACATGCCCTGCATTGCATCGAGGCGGTCAAAGCCGGCCGCGACGCCTATGTCGAGAAGCCGTTCGCAGAGACCATGGCTGATAACCGCGCCGCACTCAAAGCGGTGAAGGAGTCCAAACGCATCGTACAGGTAGGTTCGCAGCGCCGCAGTGGTGATAACTACTGGGCAGCGGCAGATTACATCAAAAAGGGAGGCTTCGGCAACATCACCATGGTGGAACTCACCTGGAATGTGAACCAGCCCGGCCGTTGGCGCCGTCCGGATCTGCTCAAGAAGATCCGCCCCGAGGACACCGATTGGAAGCGTTTTCTGATGAATCGTCCTGCCGATACCTGGGATCCCCGGAAGTATCTGGAGTTCCGGCTCTTCTGGCCGTATTCGAGCGGACTGCCCGGCCAGTGGATGTCGCATCAGATCGACACCGTGAACTGGTTCTCCGGCCTCAACCATCCGCGCAGTGTTGTTGCCAACGGCGGCATCTATCAGTGGAAGGACGGACGAAAGAACTGGGATACCATTACCGCCGTCATGGATTACGGCCCCAAGGAAGATCCGAATTCAGGCTTCCAGGTGATCTTCACCTCGCGCATGCACAATGGAGACGACAAACCCTCTGAGATCTACTACTCCAATGGCGGCGAGCTCAATCTCATCACCAACCGCATCTCCCCGAAGGGTGGCTTGACCAAACGTCATGCCGATGCCATGGGCATGCAGCCGAATCTGCTGCCCGACAAGTTACTGGTGGAGAATGCCGTAGAGGTGGTCACTTCCGCCAATACCGGCGGAGATCCGCTGACATCTGCGCACATGAGGAACTGGATGGAATGCGTGCGCAGCCGGAAACAGCCGAATGCACCGGTGGAAGCGGGTTATGCCCATTCCATCGCGACGATCATGACTACAGCCGCCGCCCGGACAGGACAGCGTGCCACCTTCGACGAGAAGACGCAGGAAGTCATGGCCGGCGGGAAGCCTTTCCTGTACTGACATTATCGAAGTCCATCTTATCCGGTTCAGCTATATCCCGGAGACAGAGATAAATTAACGGGAGGGGAAACGCACTGAGTGTTGTTTCCCCTCTTGTTATATACACCATAGTGCATTGTGTCACCATTTGCACATCAGATATATGGTGGTCCAGTGATATGAATATCCGGATCCGGAATTTGAAGCCACGTTGCTGTATTGATACCTTAATCCTGTTTCCAGGCGCCTGGACCGGACTCCAACCTCTGCTTGAATTCTGGCAGACCTTTCCCAACGCATTTGATTGATCTTCTGGATGCCTGAGGCTGCCTGTATCTGGAGGTACGTTTTGCTGGTGGCAGGAAGGGGACTGGCAAAGTCCAGAAAAAACTCAGTATTCAAATAGCGGTCAGGCGAAAAATACATTTTGTTCAGACTGTCACTGAAATGTAGCGCCGAAAAGTTTATCCCGGATTTTATCGTTGGTACATTTTTCAATATCCGATACAGGGATCCAAAGAATTGATACCTGTTGTTTTGATCTGTCAGGCTACCCAGGCTACCCTGGCTGTAAAAACCAGTTTTCCCATCCGGCACTATGTGGGTAATGTAACCGAAATAACTGCTTTGTATGTTTTTCCCCATCAAACCTGACGTGTAATTCAGGATGTCCCTGGAATATGAAAGTGCAAACATCCTTCTGTCATTGGGTGTATATCTGATGATCTGTTGACCAGTCAGTGCTGAGAAACCCGGGCCATCCTGAACGGAAACCTCCTGAAATCGTATTTGTGTTTCTCCACTGAGGGTTTTGCTAAATTTTGCATCGATGTGCAGCCCCAGCCCAGTTGCGGATGAACCTTTTTCATACTGTGATCGGTAGTTGACGTGGCCCCCTTTCAGCTGTAATCGATACTTCTGTATGCCCCCTTGTCTCCAGGAT
>CANHUK010000147.1 GCA_947463755.1 Chitinophagaceae bacterium | reverse complement strand
CAATGATGGCTACAGGACTAACAGCACCCTCAATCGCATCAACTTCAGATCCAATGTGGATGTGAAGGTGATCCGGGATGTCACGCTACGGGTCAACCTCGGCGGACAGATCAACGACATCAATGCGCCCCGAATGGCCACCTCGGATATCTGGAACCGTCTTTACGAATATCCAACACATCTCTTTCCGGTATTTGCGAATGAGGGTATGCTCGGGGGCACCGCAGCCTTTGCGGATAATCCTTACGGCTATATCAACCAGCGTGGTTACAGAGAAACCCATAACCGGTTCTTCCAATCGGATATGGACCTGAAGTATGATGCCGGCAGACTATTGCCCGGCCTGAAACTTGGCGCGCGCGTGGGTTTCGACAACTATTACACGGTAACCGACGGATGGTCTAAGACCTTCGCCGTGTATCAAACCTCGAAGGATCCCGTGACCGGTAGTCCGATCGTAAGTGCGCCGATCGGCAATAACACCAACCTGACCTACAACTCACCTTACAATGAAGGCCAAAACCGCAGAAGTACGGCCGAGTTATATTTAAATTATTCCAGATCCTTTGGGGCAAACCACAGGCTTGATTTTCTCTCCCTTTACAATCAAACGCGACAGATCATTGGCAGGGAAAATCCCTATAGTATGCAGTCTGTCAATGCCCGAAATCACAATGCATTCCGGGATCGTTTCTATGCAGACCTGACCGCATCATACGGAGGAACGGAAGCTTTTGCAGCGGGCAGACGTTTCGGCTTTTTCCCCGCCCTTTCGGCGGCCTATGTCCTCGTGGATAGATCTAAATCTCAGGCATCGGAAGCGATCGATCAACTCAAGCTGAGGGCCTCTGCAGGCATGGTGGGCAGCAGCAATGTAGGTACCCGATTCGCTTACCGCGAACTCTACGTTGGTGGCGGCTCCTATGCCTTTGGCAATACCAATGCCGGTGCAAGTACCATCACCGAGGGCACCATCGCCAACCCGGATCTGACCTTCGAGCGTTCTTATCAGTATGAATTCGGGGTCGATGCCCGGCTCTTCAGACAGTTGGATCTGTCCGTGGCCCTGTTTCAGCAAGATCGCACCCGCATCCTTACCTCTCAATCCACCACCATTCCGGCCTTGTTTGGAGGAACACTGCCCAATGTCAACAAAGGAGCGGTGAGAAACCGCGGGATCGAACTTTCATTGATGTGGAAGAAACAGTTCAGGCATGCAGGCTTCTTTACCCGTTTGAATATGAGCCTGATCAAGGATAAGGTCATGCAAATGGCGGAAGAGATCGTGCCTGCCGGAAGTGAATACTTCTACCGGAAGGGAAGTCCTGTCTTTTATACCTACGGCCTGGAAGCGATCGGTTTCTTCGCCTCGCAGCAGGATATCGCATCCAGTCCGGCTCAGATCTTCGGACCGGTCCAGCCTGGAGATATCAAATACCGCGATCGCAACAATGATGGCATCATCAACAACTATGATGTGGGTCCGATCGGTAATGGCAGCATCCCGACAAAGGAGTTCGGACTTGAACTCGGCTTCAACGTGAAACGATTCGATCTGCAGGTCATGCTGCAGGGACAGATGGACCGGAACATCAACCTGGCCAATTACGGGAACTTGTTCTTCGCATTGCGCTCCAGTCAGAAGATCTCCACTTTCGTCACCAACCCCTGGACGGCGGACAACGCGTCGGTTGCTGAGTACCCCAGATTGTCCACCCTCGAGAACGCCAACAATTATCGTACATCAACCTTCTGGTTGCGGGATGGAGATTTCCTCAAGGTGAGGTCACTGGAGATCGGATATGATCTCAAGCCGATCACAAAAGGCAGATCCAATCCGGTGCGCAGCCGTCTCTTCCTGCGTGGCATGAACCTCTTCACCTTCGATAAATTCAAGTACACGGATCCCGAGAACATTTCAGGATATCCCACCATGAAATCTTTCAATGCTGGGTTCAAGGTGCAGTTTTAAACTATTCCGACATGAAGCGTCACATATATTCGATCATCGCCCTGACCTCGCTCATCGCATCGAGCTGCCGACATCTGGAACCTGAAGCGCTGTCCCTCACTACGAGGACAGATGTGATCAATAATTTCAGTAACCTGACCCGGCTGCGGAACAACATGTTCACGGCCCTTCCGGAAGGGTACAACTCCATCGGAAATTCATGGCGCGCAAGTGCCTGTGATGAGGCAGAAGATGTAAATGAAACGGAACCTGTTCAGGATCTCAACTCGGGGAATTGGAGTGTCTATTCAAATCCGGATGATGCATGGTCCAGAAACTATCAGGGCATCCGTCGGACGTTCGATTTCACAAATGCGACCGACACCATCACTTACAATGAATTGAAGGTCACGGATCCGGTCACATATACCGCCCGTATCAGCAATATGAAGATGTGGCGGGCAGAAGCGCAGTTCCTGCGTGCCTTCTATTACTTTGAACTTGTGAAGAGATATGCAGGTGTACCGATCATTGACAGGAAACTCAGCATTGTCAACGATTATGACTACATGCTTGCTGTAAAGAGAAGTTCTTTCGAGGAATGTGTCAATCTGATCGTGAAGTTATGTGACTCATCCGTGATGGGGTTGCCTGTAAGACTGGCGGATGTTGCCAATGCTGACTGGGGCAGGCCTACCGCCGGAGCGGCACTGGCACTGAAGGCACGCATACTTACTTATGCTGCCAGTGATCTGTTCAATCAACCCGGTAACAAAAATCCACTGACAGGATATACCGATAACAATCGGACGGATCGTTGGAAACTCGCCGCTGCAGCGAACAGATCGGTGTTGAATCTCATGTCCATTGCGCCATACAGTCTCAATACTTCGTATTCCGCACTTTTCCAATTGAAGACCCTCAGAAATAATGAAGTCATTTTTGAGCGTAGGTATGGGGCGAGTAATACGTTTGAAACTTTGAATTATCCGATCGGATATCAAACCGGCAGAACGGGTACCTGTCCCTCACAGAATCTGGTAGATGCTTATGAAATGAGGACGGGCATTCCATTTGACTGGAACAATCCGGCACATGCTGCAGATCCGTATGCCAACCGTGATCCCAGACTGCTGATGAATGTCATTGTCAACAATTCGATGTGGAAGGGTACCAATGTGCAGTTATGGGAAGGCGGAGCGAATGGAAGGTTTTTATTCCGGGCATCCAAAACAGGGTATTATCTAAAAAAGTATGTTGATGAGACGCTGAACCTGGCGACCGGACAGACCAGTGCTAAGCAGTGGATCTATTTCAGACTGGCAGAAACATATCTGAATTTTGCAGAAGCCATGAATGAAGCTTTCGGGCCTTCAGTGGCTGATACCATGAAGCTTACGGCTTTGCAGGCAGTCAATCTGATCCGCAGCAGAGCAGGTGTGGCCATGCCGGCCATACCTGGTTCCGTATCAACAACAGAGCTTCGGCAGCGCCTGCGCAACGAGCGTATGGTTGAACTCGCTTTTGAGGACCATCGCTATTGGGATGTGCGCCGTTGGATGATCGGGCCCTCCACGCTTGGTGTCATGCTTCGTGGCGTAAGGGTCACCCGTGAGGCAAATGGTACTTTCAAATACGCACCATATGATGTTGAAAAAAGATTGTTCCTGGATAAAATGTATCTGTATCCCATTCCACAATCCGAGATCGTAAAGACCAACGGAAACATCGAGCAAAACCCGGGATGGAATTGATATTATAACATAAAATAAATAAAAGAGATCCATGCGATTGAGGACCGGACTGGCAGTATTTTTATTTATATTTAATTTTGTATTCATTACGCCATCCGAATCCAAGGCCCAGGATCTTGATTTTTCCGGGATGCTGGGGCAGGTGAGCCCTTCTTCCAGATTCCGTCTTGACAGTTTCATGGTCTGGTGTGGCAGCATGGTCACCGGTCCCGATAATCGATATTATCTTTTCTACAGCCGTTGGCCACGCGCGCTTGGACATCTGGCATGGGCCACACACAGTGAAGTAGCCGTCGCTGTTGCGGATCATCCCACCGGGCCATACACACATCTCAGTGTGGTGCTTCCGAAGAGGGATAAAAAGTACTGGGATGCAGATGTTACGCATAACCCGACCATCCACAAATTCGGGGATACCTATTATCTCTATTACATGGGCAATCATGGTAACGGGGAATGGTGGGATCATCGCAATCATCAGCGGATTGGCGTTGCGACGGCCAAACATCCTGCAGGTCCCTGGTCACGGACCGCCCGCCCGCTGATCGATACAACGACCGGTGGCTTCGACCATATGATCGCTTCCAATCCTTCCGTTTTGAAGCGTCCGGATGGTCAGTATCAGATCATCTACAAAGGTGTCAGTCCGGGACCATTACCCTTCGGTGGGGTGGTCACGCATGGCGCGGCGTTATCTGACCGGCCTGAAGGACCCTTTAAAAAAACATCCCACAAGATCTTCATAAAAGATAGTGTGAAGTTTGCCGCAGAAGATCCATACATCTGGTTTCAGGAGGGCAAATACTGGGCGATCGTGAAAGACATGCAGGGTGTATTCACGCATAGAGGAACCAGCCTGGCACTGTTCGAATCACCGGATGGATTTGACTGGAAGGTGGCCATACATACACTGGTTTCCACAACCCAGATCCCCTGGACGACGGGCCTGAAGAAAGTTCAGAAGCTGGAACGTCCGCAGCTTTGGTTCAAAGATGGACAGCCCGCCATCCTTTTTTGTGCGGTGTATGACGGAGATGATAACTATAACGTCGCCATCCCGTTGATACCCGGACCAGGCACAGTTTCAGGCCCGGGAAAGGAGTATGAACTGTTGTATGCGGAGCATTTTCCAGGTGATACATTAAATCTGAAAGACTGGCAGTATCGAACCGGAAGGCGCACCGGGATGGGATATATGGACGGTCTGAATCTGCCTCAGAATGTATATGTCAGAGACAGTGCCCTCCACATCAGTGTGAAACACGAGATGATCGACGGGAAATGGGAGAATACTGGTGGCGGGATCATCAGCCGGCATAATTTCGGATACGGATACTATGAGACCTTGTCGAAACCTTTCATGGAAGGACATGGTGTGCATACGTCCTTCTGGCAACGGGGTGGTGCGCAACCGAACAATAATATATTTGAGATCGATTCCTACGAGATCGATTCAAAGACATGGGTTGCCACCAATAATCTCTATGTCGATCTGCCTTTCAAGCAATATACTTACACACCCTGGCCGCACAGGGCTCAGGTCCCCTTTCAACTGAAGCAGGACGGCTGGTTCCTTGATGCATACGAATTTACACCGGAGGGCGTCATCTTTTATGATAATGGAAAGGAAGTGGCCCGTGCGGAATATCCACAACTAAATGCGCATCAGGTGGTATGGCTGACGGCATTGAATGGAGTGGGCAAGGTAGATTCCACCAGACTTCCCGGTGCGTCTGTGTTCAAGTATTTCAAGTATTATGGTCGGGACTATCCCGGGGTCACCATTCTTCCGAATGGAAATTTTGAATTTAATCAATCGAAATACGATCCACTGAAACCTTTG
>CANHUK010000146.1 GCA_947463755.1 Chitinophagaceae bacterium | reverse complement strand
TGATGTAGCTGCCAGAGCCCGGTTCCAGGGTGAAGGGTTTCTTGAAAATGTCCTGGAAATTGAAATTATAACTCCCGCGTTCGATATTATACCGTCCATTGAGGGTCGTGGATTCATTGGTGCCTGTGTGGATCTTAAGCGTGCCATCGCCGATGGCAGAGATCACGTCGCCGCTCAACTCGTCGAGTACCACATCCACCTTCAGCAGATTGTTCGCCCTGAGGTCGAGATCGATGGAGAGGTTGCCGGAGGAGGTCCGCATTGAGTCGAGGTTCATCTCCCGGCCATACTGACGCCAGACGATGTAGTCGACATCTCCCTTTTGCTTGGTGCCGCCTGTGGTCAGTACAACGATCCTTGAACTGTCGACCGGCGCCCCTTCCATATAGAGGCGCATATTGTCCTCCGGTCCGTTGAACAGGAAATTCACACGACCGATCGCCCGCCCGAAAAACAGGTCGTTATCCTGCTTGGTGGTATTGAGCAGCAGCAGCCTTTTGGATTGCGCGGAGAAATTAAAGCCCATCCTGCTGAAGAACCGGTGGGTGAGGTTGCCGCTGACCTGTCCTTCATTTCCGAGACTATCTCGGAGGCGAATGGTCCCGAAATCGATGACCCCTGGCCTGAACTGGATGGAGGGCGACTGCAGCCTATACAGACAACGGGTATACCCTACCCTCACGGATGCATCTTTCAGGGTCACCGTACCCGTGATATCAGGTGCCGACAGGTCGCCGGAGAGTTTGAGTTTGCCCTGCCCGGTGCCTGAAATATCGGAGAACACGATGTCGAGATATTTACGGAGGATGGACATACGCAGGAGCCCCACTTCGATATCCGCATCCAGCACGGGCCGCACCGAGTCTGAAAGGTCTGCTACTCCCCGGATGTCGAATACATATCCTTCATTCGCGGAATTCAGGAAGAAGGTAGCCTTCCGGGCGCGGTTGTTCCAGTTGGCATTGATCGAAGTGATTCCGATGGAGTCGTCCTCGAAACGCGTCTGTTCCGTTTGCGCATTCATGTAGACATTCATCCGGCCGTATGGATCCTCGATCGTGATGTCGCCACTGGTGATCCCCTCGATCTTTGGTTCATTGAGCACGTAGGGCAGCAGATCGCCCAGGTTCACGCGCCGCAATGTGACCAGCAGGTCGTTGCTGTTGCCCACCGCAGAAGGCAGGGAGGCGACCAGGATCTCCTGTTGTCCGTTGACGATCCGCACATCACTGGCATCGATGAACGATCGGCTGATCGTGATCTGTCCGTTACGTTCGATCCGCCAGGTCTTGTCATTGATGACGACGGCCGAAGGATTGAAGGAGATGCGCACGCCGTCGGGCAAATTCTGCACGGAAACAGACAATTGGGCAGAATTGCTGGTCTGAGCCGTCGATGTATTCAATCTGATCTCAGAGATGTCCTGGGATGAGCGGATGGAAAGTGCTGCGCCCGGGATCTTCAGGCTGTCATTGAAGGTGACCTGATCCGCATTGGCGAAGATCCTCAGGCTGTCGAGGTCGCCGATGCCGTCAAGCCGCAGATCGCTGAGCATGGTGCGGTTGAAACCAAATCCGGGTATCTCGGCGTGCAGGCGGAAACTGCGGTCACGCCCGTCGATGCTGCCTTCCAGGCGACTATCGTCGAGGCCGGTGAAACGATCGTCGAAAAGTGGCAGATAACTGCTCAGATTTTTGATCTGCGCAGAGAACTTCAGGTATTGGTCGGCCGGCAGATCACCGGCAGACTTGAAGTACATCGGATAGTACTTGCTGAGATAGGCATTGAAAATGGTCGAAAGTGAAGTCACCCTGAATGCCCCGGTCATGGTTGCGCGCAGGTCGCGATTGCTCATTTCGATGGTCCGAATCCCTGCGGAATCCGTTTCCGCTTTGAGGGCCAGGTCATCAAAGCGGTAATTTCTTGGCCCGTCAGAAACATCCAGGTCCGTTGCACTGATCTTCCCCGTCATGTCATCCGGATCCCGGCCCGCAAGGTCTATCTCCAGACGGCCTGAGACGGTGATGTTCCGGCGGGTGAAATGCATTTGCCCAAGGTCGCTGTGTCTGACATCCAACGCCAGCCGGTATCCGGGCGCCTGATCGTCGAAGGCGATCTGTCCGGAAAAACCAGCCTCCAGGTACTTATCCTCTATGCTTCCCTCCGCCGTAAAGAGTTGTTGACTGAGATTACCGGAGATGGTCAGATCCCTGTACCGGTATCCGCGATATTCAAGTCCGGAAACGACCCCTCTGAACTCTGTTTTCGCAGTGGCTGCATCAAAACCAGCGCCTTTAACCTTTCCATTGAATGTTACCCTGCCCAGATCGGGCAGTTTGATGATCTTTCCCAGGTCCAGTTCCATACTTTCCAGGGAACCCTGATAGGTCGGGGGCTTTCCGGAGGGCAATGTCATACTGATATCAGTCTTCACCGCACCGAGGCCAGTCTGGACCGTACCATTCACGCGGAAGTCTGATGTGGTACCCGAAAAGGTCCCCTGGTAATTCGCATATCCCAGCGCCTTCAGGTCGGGCGTCGTCAGTCGGCCTATAGAGGGAATGAAACTTACCGCGTCTTCGTAGCGGCTGCTGAATTCCGCAATCCTTGCATCAAAGATCGTGGTATCGGTTTCCGGGAGTCCCCGCATTCGGATATCGCCCCGGAATCTTGCCCCGCGCCCATATTCCATGAGGATGTTTTCCGCATACAGATCCGTAAGATGACCGGATATGAAACCATTCAGCCTGACGGCCCGGTCGAGGCCCTTCAGTTGGGGCGCAAAATAGACCAGGTCGCGGGAGTCCACCGTGCTGTTCACGAAACGGCCCTCCATCGTGACGCTTTCGTAGAAATCGTTCATGTCCTGGAGGAACTCGTCATAACGCAGCACGAAACTGTTTCCCAGCCTGCTGTGCGGAGTGATGATCTCCAGGTTGTTGAATTCCATCGCCCTGGGATGCATTTTGAGGTCGGCATCCAGGTGATCCACGAAAAGTCCGCTGCGTTCACGGGTCGTGAAATTCATGTGTCCGGATATCGTGTCCTTCTGCCAGCTAATGTCAGTCAGGTCGGCATCGATTCCGGAAAACGCATAGTGCAGTCCGTCGAAAAAAGGGTAAGGAGGCCTTTCGGTCTTCACGTCATTGACGAACACCCCATTCGTCAGTCTGATGCTATGTACCAGGATATCCCAGTCATCTATGTTCCATTGTAGCCCGTTTGTTTCCGGGGGAGGCGGTCGCTTTTTCTTACGGGGCCTCGGGGGCCGGTTACCCGGATAGTCATAAATGGAGAAGTAAGGCTCCTTCAGTTCCAGTTCATGCACGAAAAGCTTCTTTCTTTCGAGGTTGATCTCGTCCGCATCCAGATCGAAATGATTGAGGCGGATCGTCATCGTGCGGCCATACCAGTCATCACGTTCCACATATCTGATCCGGTCGATCTCCAGCCGCTGCAGTCGGATCGGCGCGTTCTTCCGTGTTGAGTCTTTTTTCTTCGGTGTGGATGCAAAGGCATCCATGATGAAACGGTAGTTCCAGATCGAGTCGGTACGACCGGTCTTGATGACAACATCATGGAGGCCTACATAACTGAGTTCCGTTTCATCCTTCAGAAAGAACCAGTCGGTCAGGGAGATGCGCAGCCCCCCGGCGTATAACAGCGTATCACGGCTGCGATCCCGCACCAAGGCGCCTTCCAGTTCGATCCGGTTGAAGAGGGAGACACTCACATGACGGATGCTTACCTCAGTCCGTAACATGGAGGAGAGCCGGGTCGTAGCCAGCCTCACGAGCCGCTGCTGAACAGGGTCAAGTCGCACGAGCAACATGATCGCGAGCAGGAATGCCACGATCGATGCCAGTACGATCCCCGTTATGTTCAGGACTTTTCTCAGCAATGGGTGGATTGATGCGTGAAATTACGCCATATCCCCCAAAAGAGATGGTTAAAGTAGCAATCCTGCCAGCCATGTAAGCCTGTGTGGTGGCAGATACCGATCAGTTTACACGACATGGTCCGATACCCGATTGATCCTACAAGATCAATACGCTTCCGCATGATCATCTCCCCGGATATCCCCCACGGCTTCAAAACTCAATTTCTTGCGTCCGGTCCGGTTGATCCGGATCACTTCGGTGCGACCGATCTGGCCTCTTTTCGTGAGCGTGTATCCCATCTCCTTCAGCGCCGTCGCCACGGATTCCGGAAATCCGTTTTCGATGGCGATCACATCCGGCTGCCATTGATGGTGGAACTTGGGTTTATTGACGGCATCCTCGATGGGCAGACCAAAATCCAGAATGTTGACGATCGTCTGCAGTACCGATGTCGGGATGGTGGTTCCGCCCGGCGTGCCGATCACGAGATAGGGCTTTTTGTCTTTCAGTACGATCGTCGGCGTCATCGAACTCAGCATGCGCTTGCCCGGCGCAATGGCGTTGGCTTCCGTGCCCAATGCGCCGTACATATTGGGCACACCCGGCTTCACGCTGAAATCGTCCATTTCATTGTTCAGCAGAAAGCCGGCACCGCCGATGACGGTGTGTGATCCGTATCCTCCATTAAGGGTCGTCGTCACCGCCACGGCATTGCCCCACCGATCGGCCACCGACAAATGCGTCGTTTCCTCACTTTCCGGGTTGATCCGGCCGGGGCCTGTGACGGAACTCTTCCCTGCCACGCCAGGTTTGTAATCCGCCATGCGCTCCCGGATATATTCATCACTCATGAGTTTTTTCACCGGCACTTTCACAAAATCCACATCTCCCATGAATTCCGCCCGGTCTGCGTAAGCCCTGCGCTCTACCTCGGTCATGAGCTGCACGCTGGCTGGGGTATGGAATCCAAGCGCAGGCAGGTTCCGATCTTCCATCATCCCGAGTGCCTGACGGATGATGATGCCGCCGCTGCTCGGAAGGGGCATGGTGAGGATCTCATAACCTTTGTAAGGGAACCGGATGGCTGTCCGTACGCGGGCCTGGTAGTTTCTGAGATCATCGTAACTGATCAGTCCGCCGCCCCGTTGCATTTCCTCGACGATGAACCTGGCCGTTTCTCCTTCATAAAAACCTTTCTGGCCTCCGTCACGGACACGCTTCAGTGTCGCCGCCAGTTCCGGCTGCAACAGGGTGTCCCCGGCCTTCCACTGCTTTGTTTTGACCAATGCAGTGGGGCGGGTGCTATGTTTCACAAAAGAGGCTTTATGATTGTTCAGAGACGAAGCTTCCGCTGCCGTGATGGCAAATCCCTTTTCTGCCAATTCGATGGCCGGCGCGATCAGGTCCGAAAAAGGAAGTTTTCCGTGTTTGTGGGAGGCAAATAAACCGGCAATGGTACCCGGTACTCCACCCGCGAGATGTCCGTTCTGGCTGCGGTCTGTCCGTGGATTGCCTGCGCTGTCGAGGTACATGTCGCGATGCGCCGCTGCCGGCGCTTTCTCGCGATAGTCGATGGCCAGGGTCTTTCCATCAGCCAGACTGGCGACCAGGAATCCACCGCCCCCCAGGTTGCCGGCACCGGGATAGACGACGGCAAGGGCCAGCTGTA
>CANHUK010000145.1 GCA_947463755.1 Chitinophagaceae bacterium | reverse complement strand
TATGCTGTCAAAACCGGTCAGCCCCGGAATGCAAAGATACGACTATTCCCCGAATGGGTCCCAAATGGTCTGTTAAAGCTTATCGTCCGCTACCCCAGCCGAACAGGTCATTCCCGTTGGCATAGATCAGCAGGCCGAAGAGCAGGACCATCCCAACGATCTGCGCGTATTCCATGAATTTCTCACTGGGTTTGCGGCGCGTGATCATTTCATAGAGGGTGAACATGACATGTCCGCCATCCAGTGCCGGGATGGGCAACAGGTTCATGAAGGCGAGGACGATGGAGAAGAAGGCGGTGATATTCCAGAACACTTCCCACTCCCAGCCGTATTTTGGGAAGATGGAGCCCATGGACTTGAACCCGCCGATGCCCTTGTAGGCGCCGGTGGATGGGTTCAGGATCTTCTTGAACTGGGCGACGTATGACTTGAGCTTATCCACCGCCTTGTTGGCACCGGCGGGGAAAGCTTCAAAGAATCCAAACTTGCGGGTCTCAAAGCGGTAGAGTCCCATCTCTTCCATTTCGTCCGTGCCGGGGATGGCCGGAAAAAATCCGATGGCGCCATTCTTCCCGAGCACTGTGGTCAGGCTGACAGGCTTGCCTTCACGCAGAAGCCTTAGGGTGACGGTATCTCCCTCGCGACCAGCCGTGAGCGGGCGGACCTCATCGTAATAGTTCACTGCCTGGTCATCAATACCCATGATGCGGTCCTTGACCAACAATCCAAATGACTTGGCATTGCCGGTATCACTGACTTCTCCGACGATCGCCGGGACGCGCGGCATCACCAGCGGGTTGCGCCTGCCGGATTCCACCAGCTTTTCGATCAGGTTCACCGGCAGGTCGATCTGTTGTGTTTGACCATTGCGACTTACGGTGATGCGTTCACCCAACAGGAGTTCTGCATTGATGTCTTCGAAATATTTGATGGGTGCTCCATTAACGGCGAGGACACGATCTCCTGTCTGCAGACCGAGTTCATTGGCGAGACTGTCAACACACCATACGCCGTCTTTCATTTCCGACATCGGGAGTTTGGTTTCTCCCCAGGTGAAGAGCACCATAGCGTAGATGATAAAAGCCACAATCACATTGACTGTAACACCTCCGATCATGATGATCAGTCGTTGCCAGGCCGGTTTGCTCCTGAATTCCCAGTCTTCTGCCGGCTTCTTGAGTTGCTCCTTGTCCATACTCTCGTCCACCATGCCGGCGATCTTCACATATCCGCCGAGGGGCAGCCATCCGACCCCGTATTCCGTTTCTCCGACCTTTCGCTTGAACAGGGAAAACCAGGGGTCGAAAAACAAATAGAATTTCTCCACCCGGCATTTGAAGAGCTTGGCCGGAATGAAATGTCCCAGTTCGTGGAGGATAACGAGGATCGACAGGGAGAGGATGAGTTGTCCTGCCTGAAGTCCGATGGCCTGCCAGTTTATGTCGAGCAATGTCATGTAAGAATGGTGAAAGGTTGTGAAAGCTGCCGCGGGAGATCAGGGTTATGGGTGGCCACGGATCAAATGTCGAGCAGGGTGGCGGCAAAATTACGCGCGGCAGCGTCGCTTTCAAAATAATCCTGCAGGCCGGGTTGGGGGATGAACTCGATGCGGGCCATGGTCTTTTCGATCAGGTCGGTCATCTCGAGGAAGCCGATCCGGTTGCGCAGGAACCCGTACACCGCGATCTCATTGGCTGCGTTGAGCACCGCGGGTGCGTTTCCGCCCCGAAACATGGCATCCGTAGCCAGGGCAAGGTTGCGGAACGTCTTGGTATCGGGCGGTTCAAAAGTGAGGGTGGCCGACTTGGTAAAATCGTATCTCGGAAATTCATTGGAGATCCTGTCCGGATAGGCCATTGCGTACTGGATGGGCAGCTTCATGTCTGGCAATCCCATCTGCGCTTTGATGCTGCCGTCTTCAAATTGCACCATGCTGTGGATGATGCTCTGGGGATGTACCACCACCTGGATCTGTTCAGGCTTGATATTGAACAGCCAGCGGGCCTCGATCATTTCAAGTCCCTTGTTCATCAGGGTAGCAGAATCGATCGATATCTTGGCGCCCATCGACCAGTTGGGATGCCGGAGGGCGTGTTCCTTTCGGATATTGACCAGGTAGTTGGGCTTGCGTCCGAGAAAAGGACCGCCGGACGCGGTGAGGATGACCTTCTCTATGCGGTTGCGGGTTTCTCCCACCAGGCACTGAAAGATGGCGGAATGCTCGGAATCGACCGGGATGATCGGCACCTGGCGTGCCACGGCCAGCTGCATAACGATATCACCGGCTACAACCAGGGTCTCTTTGTTGGCCAACGCGATGGCCTTGCCATTGTCGATGGCGCGCAGGGTAGGTTTCAGTCCGGCAAAACCGACGATGGCCGCCAGCATCATATCATATGCCTCATCTGCCGCAGCTTCCTCCAGGGCTTCGGCCCCGGCCATGACCGTGATCCCGTGGGGCAGCAGGGCGTCCCGAACGGCATCATACCGGCGTTCATCTACGATGACCACCGTATGCGGTTTAAATCTGATGGATTGTTCGATCAGCAGGTCGTGATTGGCATGAGCGGTGAGGATGGACACCTCGAAAAGTTCCGGGTGTTCCCGGATGACGTCCAGGGCCTGGGTACCAATGGATCCGGTGGATCCAAAGATGGCGATGCGCTTTCTCCTTTCAACGGGCCGGATGGTTCCGGATGTGGACGGGTGTGGGTGGCCCTGATTCATGAGTGTGTTAGTGTATGCTGCTTAATGGGTGTTTTCCTGAAATTCGGTCAGGGCGTCCGCCAGATTCCGGTCATTGCTCAGACGCGGGACCTTATTTTGTCCGCCAAGTTTACCGATCGATTTCATATAGGTGATGAACGCGTCCCGTTTGAGGGGCCGTATCATCAGCGGGCGAAGGATATTACCCCGGATCAGATCATCATAATATATGTTCTTGGTCCGCAGGTTTTCATCGACCATCCGGGCAAAGGATTCCATATCCGCCGGCGTTTGTTCAAACTCCACAAACCATTCGTGGCAGGAGTTCCCATCGCCCGGCCTTATGAGGGGAGCTACCGTGAATTCCACGATCCCGACGCCGGCTGCCTGTGCGGCCTTCATCAGGCTGTGCTCTACCTCCTCACCTATGACGTGCTCACCGAAGGCGGAGATGAAATGCTTTATCCGCCCAGTCACTTCGATCCTCCAGGGATTGATGGACAAAAACCGTACCGTATCGCCGATGTTATATCCCCAGAGTCCGGCGTTATTGTTGACAATAAGGGCGTAGTTCACGCCAGTCTTGACCTCTGCCAGGGAAAGTCGGGTCGGATTTTCCGAAAAAATCTCCTGAGCCGGGATAAATTCGAAGAAAATGCCGGAGTCAGTGTTGAGCAAAAGACCCGCCTCATGATCGCGGGTGTCCTGGAATGCAAAGAACCCTTCTGAGGCGGGGAAAGTCTCAAGGGTGTCGACTTTCCGGCCGATCGTCTGCATCAGGTTGTCGCGGTAGGGCCTGAAATTTACCCCTCCGTGGACCATGATCGAGAAGTTCGGGAACAAATCCTTCACCGGCTTGCCGCTCTTACGTACCAGCCGATCGAAATACATCTGCATCCAGGGTGGGATACCACTGATCAGGGCCATATCCTGGTCGATCGTTTCTCCGATGATGCGGTCAAGCTTCTCCTCCCAGTCCTCCACACAATTCGTCTCATAACTCGGCAGCTGGTTGCGTCGCAGATAACTGGGGATATGATGGTTGACGATGCCACTAAGCCGACCGGTAGGAACCCCGCCAACCCTTTCCAGCTCCGGGGAGCCGGACAGGAAGATCATTTTGCCATTGGCGAAGGCGTGGTTGCCCGAATCTGCCATGTAACACAGCAACGCGTTGCGGGCCGTATTGATATGATTGGGAATAGACTCCCGGGTGATCGGGATATACTTGACGCCGCTGGTGGTACCCGATGTCTTGGCGAAATAGATGGGCTGGCCTTTCCAAAGCACATTGTGCTTGCCTTCCTTGATCCGCTCTATCCAGGGTTTGAACTGCTCATAGTCGCGGACCGGTACGGCCCGGGTGAAGGCAGCATGGTCCTGAACGTCCGACAGATGGTGCTCCCGGCCAAATTCCGTTGACTGACCCGTTTTGATCAATTCCCGGAAAACGCGCTGCTGGTCTTCCAGGGCCGTAGCCATCCCCTTTCGGATCTGCTTGTGCACAAAGCTGGCAAACGGACGGGCCAGGAAGGATTTTATCTTCATGAATCGGGGCGCGTTGAACAACAAATATACCGAGGGTCGGAAAGAAAACGGGGAGCGGAGAAGTTTTTTTCGCACTTATCTTGAGAATCGGATGGAATTCCCTACCTTTGCCGTCCTAAATTCTGGAAAATCATGTTCGCAGTAGTAAAGATAGCCGGTCAGCAATTCAAGGTGGAAGCGGGCCAGAAACTGTACGTTCCGCATCTGCAGGGGAACACGGGCGACAAGGTGACCTTCTCCGATGTTCTGCTTGTTGACAACGCCGGAAGCGTTTCCATTGGCGGCGACGTCACGGTAAAGGTCAACGCAGAGATCCTCGGCGAGCGCCAGGGCGATAAGGTCATCGCCTTCAAGATGAAGCGCCGCAAGGGTTTCCGCAAGAAGATCGGGCATCGTAAACTTTACACTCAGCTGAAGATCGAGAGCATCGCCTGATGCCAAACCATCCCATAAACTCCATCAAAACGAATTACCATGGCTCATAAGAAAGGTGAAGGTTCCGTAAAGAACGGCCGTGATTCCGAAAGTAAGCGACTCGGCGTAAAAATATTCGGAGGCCAGCCCGCACTCGCAGGCAACATCATCCTCCGCCAGCGCGGCACCGTCTACCACCCCGGCAAGAATGTCGGCGTAGGCAAGGATTTCACATTATTTGCACTGTCCGATGGTGTGGTTCAGTTCCGCAAGACCCGTGGCGACAAAACGGTTGTTTCCGTCGCTTCGGTCGAAGTGGCAGGCTGAGTGGCAATTCTGTCATAAAAAATTTGCAGGATATAAAAGTATAACTACTTTTATCCTGCATTTTTTTTTACCAACCCATTAAATTTCAACAAGATGGCAACTGCAAAAAAGGCCGCCAAAAAGGCAGCGCCCAAGAAAGCCGCCGCCCCCAAGAAAGCCGCTGCAAAAAAAGCCGCTGCTCCCAAAAAGGCTGCTCCAAAGAAAGCTGCGGCTAAAAAGGCGACTGCACCGAAAAAGGCCGTAGCTAAAAAGGCCGCCCCCAAGAAGGCCGCTGCCAAAAAGGCTGCCGCTCCCAAAAAGGCCGCAGTGAAGAAGGCTGCCGCCCCCAAAAAGGCTGCCGCTCCTAAAAAATCTGCTGCAAAGAAAGCGGTTGCGCCGAAGAAAGCCGCTGCAAAGAAATCCGCTGCAAAGAAAGCGGCTGCTCCTGCAAAGGCTGCTGCTCCGGTGAAAGCCGCTGCGCCGAAAAAGGCCGCCGCCCCCAAGAAAGCCGCCAAGAAAGCCTGATGACCCTGACCTGTCATATGAGTCCCGCTCCGGCGGGACTTTTTTTTGCCATCAGATGCT
>CANHUK010000144.1 GCA_947463755.1 Chitinophagaceae bacterium | reverse complement strand
GCGATGCCGCTGTTCAGGAAACCCCAGGCGAGTCGGTGTTTACCCAGCCGGTTGGCGGCTTCAGAAAAGCGCATGTGGAGGTGGGTCTGTCGGAAAAGGAACCACTTGCCGTTCTTCTGCAACGGGTTCACAGCAGCGAGAGAATTCCAGTTCAGGTAGTTGTAGAGGTACTTCATCACCACCGGCTGGCCACCGATGTTGGCAGTGCTCAGGAGTTTACGGGCATCGTAGGGGATCGATCCGCCCTGGGCTGCTTTCTGTGTCTGGCTGTTCCAGAGATCATACACTTCCTGAGAGGGCCGCAAGAGATACTTTCCGCCGACCGGAGAAAAGAGACGGATGAGTGAATTATCCGGATTGAAACGGCTATCGAACGGCATGGCCCATACCCATTCCCGCACGAAGCCGCTGCTGTTGAAGGGCTGTTCGAACATGATGCGCCACTGGGTATTATACACGAGGGAAGATGCGTCACCGGCACGCGAATAGCTGATATAATGATCGATATCTCCATTGCTGTCCCACCCTAGCTTGTAGAGCGTGTAATACTGTCCGTCCACCACACCCTGAGTACCCTGCTCCATGACCTGGCGGTAATAGATGGCCGACTGCTGATAATTACCTTTCCAGAGATGGAGATCCGCCAGAATGATCTTCTTGTTGATGAAGAATTTCTGGGTGGGATATCCATCCACGGAGATATTGAGATTGGTTCCGACGGGATAGAGGTCCTTGAAGGGCAGGCTTTCCGTGAAACGGATCAGTGAAT
This sequence comes from Chitinophagaceae bacterium, assembly GCA_947463755.1. Classification (GTDB taxonomy): domain Bacteria; phylum Bacteroidota; class Bacteroidia; order Chitinophagales; family Chitinophagaceae; genus Pollutibacter. The sequence goes on along the minus strand of CANHUK010000144.1, from coordinate 4,803 downwards.
CGAGCAGCGTGTTGAATTCAAGCATGGGATAACTGCCGCTGCTGCGCACTTCATCGACGTTGCGAAAGACGGTGGTCACATAGGGGACACGACCATAATGAATGCCCAGCTGGAGGTAGAGAAAGGAACGAAGCGCACCGATGTCGGAATAGCGCTGATTGAATTCAAGTTCTGTCATGCGGTTCTTCTCCTTCATGACCTTGAAATTCTCCAATGCATCATTGCAATTGAGGATCAGCTCATAGAAAGGTCGGGGATCGGCGTATGGATTATCCGCAGATACATTATGGGCGCTGATCTGACGGAGATGGTCATCAGCATTGGGCGTGCAATCGATCAGGTCGGCCCGAAGCTCATTGAGGATGACATACCTGTCGGCCAGTCCCATGAACTTGCCGTAAATAGCGATGACGGCGGCATCCGCATCAAATACGTTCTGGTAGGCATTTTCGCTGTCAAGCGTGGTCTCCGGCTTGATGTCGAATACCTTCTGACATCCGGCCTGCATGATGGCAAAAGCCAGCAGTCCCAGGATGATGCGGAAGCGGACAGGTATCATATAAGATCTTTTTCGGTTCATGTCTGTGTCGGTTGCGGTGCAATCAAGTTGCGGATCATGTATCAAAGGCCCATCCGGATGCCGAAGGTGGCGGAACGGAAGAGCGGGTCAAGACCTGAGTCGATCCCGTGCAGGGCCGGACTGTTGCCGGCACTGAATTCAGGATCATATCCCATATATTTCGTGAAGGTCAGCAGGTTATTACCGGTCAGGTAGATGGTCGCATTCTTCAGGAATCGATCTCCGAACTGAAGGTCGTACGACAAGGTCAGCGCACGCAGCCGGAGATATGAACCGTCTTCGATCCAGCGGTCGCTGAACCGGGCGTTGCCGCTCGGATCACCAAAAGCAGCGCGCGGCATATCGGTCACCTGGCCTTCCGCCCTCCATCTGTTGGCGACGCTGGCGAGCTGGTTGCCATATCCTGAAGCAGTCTCCAGTTGATAGCGAAGCATATTCACAACATCCCCGCCTACCACATAGGTCATCAATGCATCGATCGTGAATTTCGAGATCCGGATGCGGTTCGTGATGCCACCATGATATTTCGGCTGCGCGGAACCGATGATCTGACGATCCTGTGCATCGATGATGCGATCTCCATTCAGGTCGGTGAACTTCACATCGCCGCCCTGGACATTCGACAGGCTGCCATCCGGGTTGCGCGTCCGCAGTCCTGATGCCACGGCTTCGGCCGTCGTGGCAAACACACCATGCGTGCGGTATCCGTAATACATGGCCAATGGTTGTCCGACGATCGATATGACCGAAGCGCCCCCATGATCTGCAATTACACGCTCGGAACCCAACGCTTCCACACGATTTCGGTTAGCCGCATACGTTAGTCCCGCCTGCCATTTGACATTCGGACGGTTGATGATCAGTGCCTGCACACTGGCTTCGATGCCGCGGTTGCGCATGCCGCCGTTGTTGGCCAGCACATGCGAAAATCCGGAGGCGGGATTGATCCACTGCTGCACCAACATATTATCTGTCCGATAGGCATAGGCATCTATGCTCGCGGAGATGCGGTCGTTCCAAAGTGAAAGGTCAATGCCCAGGTTGCCACGAGTGCCGGTCTCCCACTGAATGGCCGGATTCGGTATGCCCGCGCGAACGATGCCCTGCATGCCGAGCAAGTTCTGCGAACCATAGGTCAGTCGCGAGGTGTAATTGCCAATGTCGTCATTGCCAACCCGGCTGATCGTCCCGCGGAATTTGAGGAGGTTGATGAGTTCACTGCGGAAAGCGGGACTGGAGGACGCGATCCACGCGAATCCCAATGAAGGCATCAACGCATAGCGAACATCTCCGATGCTTATCCCATCTGCCGCTTCCTTCCCGAAACGGGAGGATGCATCCATGGCGGCCCGGAAGGTGACGATGAATCGATCCTTATATCCATATTCCGTCATGAAATAGGTATTGCCCCAATTCCATTCCTGGATGGTACCGCCCGTGCGCTTCAGGGCACTCACGCCATTCTGGATGCTGATCAGTTCATCGGTTGCGGAATTGAACCCGAGGGTATAATCCTGTTCGAAGCGGTTCACCTGATAACGCTGTCCGAGGCGGGCCGTCAATCTGTTCGATCCGGCATTGACTTTTTCGTAGGCCAGGCCGGCATCGAAATACGTGCTGTAAAGTCTTCTGACCTGGGTACCCAAACGGCTCTCGGCGATGGCGTTATCGAGGGTGTCATCCGCCACACCCTTGCGCGGGACGAAGATGTTCTCCCGTTGCTTGTCGAACAGCACACCCGCCATCGCGTAGGCCTTCAGTGTATTGGAGATCTCATAATCGAAGCGATAGGAACCTGTAAAGCGGTAGTTCCTGGCGATGCCCTGGGTCGTGCGACCGGCCAGTACACTGGGGTTGCTGAAGCCGAAGACATCCGTATCCTCCAGGTTGGGGGATTGCACGCCTTTGTCATTCACTTCGTTGGGCCGGAGCAGGGGAGATTTCACCAATGAAAGGAACAGTGGGGAGATCTTGTAGTCGATGCCCTGCGTGTGGATATCCTGCTCGTTTGACGTAAAGGCGAGGCTGGCCTGCCCGGTGAGCTTTCTGGTGAAGTTGAACAACGCGTTGAAGCGGGTATTGTAACGCGAAATGTCGTTGCTGCGAAGCACGCCCTGCATACCCGTAAATCCGATGCTCAGGGCGTAGGTCGCGATGTTGTCACCACCCGTTACTTTCAGGAAGTAATTCTGGCTGAGGCTGTTACGGAGTACCTGATCTTGCCAGGCCGTGTTATTGTGATAGCGGAAATATTGCGGATTGGACAATGAATCGTCCATCATGTATGGCAACTGTGCGATGGAGGCACTGCTCATCCCCCGGCTTAACAGTATTTCGTTGAGATATACGCGGTACTGGCTTGCGTCCATCATGGGCAGTGACTCGGGTCGCCGGGCATAGGCACCATACACCGCGAAATCGATACTCGTCGCCTGGCGTTTAGCACGTGAAGTGGTGATGATGATGGCTCCGTTCGCCCCTTTCGTTCCGTATTCTGAGCTGGCATCGCGGATCACGGTGACATGATCGATATCCTGTGCATGGATCATGGACAAAGGATTCGTGACATTGTTGCCCATCAGGCTGTTGCCGTAGTCGCTGGCATCGTAGGGCATGCCATCCACGATGATCAGGGGTGTCTGGGTGGTGAGCAGCGACTGATAACCACGGAGGGTCAACTGGGCACCCTTGGAGGTGGCGCCGGAACGGCGGATCGATTGCAATCCAGCCACCTGTCCCTGCAGGAGTTCGTCAATTGATTCGAAAGGTCTGGCCCAGTTTCCATTCACATTGAAGGACCCGACAGACGCAGATTGGAGTCTTCGCGCGTTCCGGTCGTATTGCATGACCGCCGGCTGCTGGAAGGAAAGGCCGGATTCAGGGATCAATTTGATCTCGATGCTTTTTCTTCCTTTTACGGAGATCGTGCGGGGTTCATAGCCCGGACCTGCGACTTGCAGATCGACATCACCTTCCATTACGGCGATGGAGAATTCGCCCTTATCGTCTGTCAGGTCTGCAGACAATGTGCCGAATGTGATGTTGGCGCCGGCCACCGGCTTACCTGTAGCCTCATCGGTCACCTTGCCGGTGACGGTGTGTGACAATACAGGCCTTGTCTTGACAGTCCCGGCACGCTGGCCATTCGGCTTCACCTGCGCCTGCAGGGAGATCCCGGCAGTGAGGCAGCAGAGCAGCAGTGCCGATTTGATATGTAACATTTCTTTACTTCTCATGTGGTAGTGGGCTTAGAGACCGGGAACGAGTTTGATATAATCGCAGACCAGCGGATTGGCGGCGTTGGCCGTACTATTGGCGGCCGTCAGGAACAAATTGAGTACCGGGAAGTACCGGGGCATGGTGAATTCGCCGAGGTATACTTCCGTCTTCACATTGGCCGCGACATTGGTGTAGGGCAACAACGCCGACAAAGGCGAACCAATACCCAGACGTTGCGTGTAAGCAGCCGTCTGGAAATCATTGACAGCGATCCAGTAAGCCTTGTATTTGAGGGCAGGCATTTCGGAGAGATCATAGCGCAGATTGAACAGGGCAATACCGTGATTCAGCACCAGCACGTCGCTATAATTCATCCGCAGCACATCATTGTATCTGTCCCGGAAGAAGGTGTTCGAACGACGGTCGTGACTGGCCGCCACGTAGCGCTCGGCTTCGATGATCCGCGGCCTGAAACGCTGCAGGGGCGCGACGGGCAGGGCATCCATCACATAAACATAACCATTGCTTGTTTTGATGGTGGAGCGGATGGCCGCCCTGTTGATGGGGATGCGCGCGCCAAATTTGGAAGTAACAGTGTCGGGCAGTTTGCCGGGTTCCAGCAGGGTATCCACGGCAAAATCCCTTACGATGTTCCAGGCAGTGGCGAACGTTGTACTATCGGTCGTGGAGGTGGGGAAGTAGCGCGCATTGGCCGCAATCTCCGCATCCCACCCCGCATCAGCGACCATGAACAGCGTGAAGCGCTTTTCCTCATTGCGGAGGTCATGTACATGTCGCCAGAACATATTGGTGAACACGCTGTCCGTACCCGGCTTGTAGATCGGGAGGCCGGTCATCGGATCGATGCCCGTGACGACGCCGTTGGTCGGATCGAAGACATTGCGGAAAAGCGACAACATGAACGTACGCTGCCTGGCGGGTGCTGACACACTGGTGGCAAATTCCCAGCAGTTGTCACGCGCAGGGATGGAATTTCGGAGCTC
>CANHUK010000143.1 GCA_947463755.1 Chitinophagaceae bacterium | reverse complement strand
GTGCATCGGTGAGTTCGATCTCCAAACTGCCATGATCCGTTTGATCCGCCGTCAAACTAAGTTCCATTCGAACACGACCGGATGATGGAAAGATCCGCTCCGCTTTTGCATGATCAAAAGGATCGGCATCCCGCAGAATGAGGGCAGATGAATCTCCAATACGATCCACCGCGATCCGGCACCAGAGGGGACTATAAATATTCCATGTGTCAAACGCTGACTTCGCACGGGCAGCAGCAAACCGATCATCCGTATGCGCATCCACCCAATCCCGCACCGGAACGGGGATACGAGATACCCAGATATCCTCCTTATTCATACTGTAGCTCACCCACATGCTGCCATCTGGAGGCGTGCCATCCCCCGGCTGGATCCCACGTACATACTGAGGTCCGTAACTCTTGTAGGCACCCCCGTAACGCATAGACGTGATCTCGCCATTGACCAGCAGCACATTCGTGTATGCTAGACCGTTAGTACTGACACTCAGCGCCAACGGCCACCTAAACTCCGAGGGATTATACACCGTCGCAAATTTTCCATCCGATGTCCGCTGTCCCCAGATCTTGGCGTTAGCGTTCACAAAGCCGGGAGCCCGGAGAGGGAGGTATTGCCAGGTCTTTCCTCCATCCGCACTTATACTGGTCAGTGCATGTTTCCAGAGTCCGACGACCCTTCCATCATCTAATCGATAATGACTGAACGCCTTGTAATCCCGGCGCAGCGGGATCAACGGATCATCGCGCTCCGCCTCTTCAACGGTCTGCATCATCTGCAAAGGATCAGAGAGGAAGGATTCGCAGGCGGCGATAAGATCCTTGTCTTTGGAAGTCGTATAAAATGGATATGAGGTATTATGCTGTCCAAATCCCTTATTATATCTCAAAAAATAAATATCACCCAGTCTGCCATCTGCCTTCACTTCCCGAATGACGCGACCAATTCCGTTTCCATCATTCGGATCATCCTTAGCTCCCAGGACGATCCCGTAAAACCCCAGCACGAACAAGCGCCCGGAGGCCGAAGTGTGAAATCCGATGCGCTGGTGCATGACCGCGAAGGCATTGTGTGCCGTATCCTTACAACCAGGCTTCACATGTCCTTCGGGGATTTTATAAGGAGGAAAGGCTACCACAGGATCCGTCCATACGTATCCGTCCACCGAGGATTGCAACAGCGTCCGACCCGGCGGCACATGTTCTCCCACCGGATTGCTCAGGTAACTGACCCAGTACCTGCCCTTCCAGTAGGCCATCATCGGTGCATGATTGTATGTCCAGGATGGTACATCCGAACCGGTGCGCAGTGCGCGCATGGTCTGGATGTTATGCACGCCGACTGCCGCCACCAACTGCCCGTGATGATAATCCACGTTGGATCTTACCTCACCCGTGTAACGCACCGTATCTTGTGCCATCAATGCCCCGGAACAACTTAAAATCATCGCCAGCAACCCGATCGATCCTTTGTTCATTTCGATGATTTTAGATGATGCTTTAAGGTCTTTAGATAAAGGCGATCTACCTGAATGATCGTGCCATGCTTATGCCCTTCGGGGATGCGTGTGCGTGCGCTGATATCTTCAAAAGACTTGAAATCCCGCGTTCGTACTGCGCCGTAACGACGCTCCTGATACGCATCAAAATAGATGATCCACCAACCCCGGCGATGCAGCACTGTTGGACCTTCCGTGAACTTTCCCGTGAAAGGCGCAGATACATTCATCCAGGGACCAAGTGGTGTTCCCCCCTCGGCTATCCGAAGATTTCGCTCCGGCCTTGTATTATCTTTCAGTACCAGTCTATAAGCCGTGTCAGTAGTATTGACGATGACCGCATCGATCACACTGAATCCGGGATCGAGAAATAATTTGGTCGGTGAAAATGCTTTGAAATCCTTGGTCGTCGTCACATACATCCGATGATTGTTGCTGTCATCTTCAATGCCCCGATCGAAGCGCCCGGGAATGCAACTGGCCCAGATGATGATGAACCGGCCGGCTTCCGCATCATAAGTAATTTCCGGTGCCCACACATTGACCGTCGAAGGCTCATGCTGCATGACCGGGATCAATCGCTGAGGACTCCAATGGATCAGATCAGTGGATGATGCGTAACCAAAACCAAGGTCGCCCCGCCAGCTCGAAGTCCATACGAGATGAAAGATGCCATCCGGCCCCTGCACCATCGAAGGATCCCGCATCACGCGTTGTTTGCCGATGTCAGGTTTCAGCAAAATGGTGTCGATTCGTTTCCACCTCAGGCCATCCCGACTGTACAACATCCGTAACCCCTCATGAGCGGGCTCCCTGAAGGAAGTGAACAGATAGACACTCCGACTGCATGAGCCGAGGAAACACAACAAAAGGATGACGGACAGATACCTCATCGCGACAAGATTAAGACGGCATCATTACCTGCCATGGAATCACCCGGAGGGTCGAATGTTTGAATTCCTTTCGTACCCGAAAGCTTCAATGAATGCTTCCGTCCCGTGCGCGGATCGAACCACCAGGCACGGGTCAGTTTGAAATCGAGTTTCGACAGATCGACGCTAAAGTTTCGACCCGTGTAGATGTAAAACATCGCGTAACCATCACCGTTAGTGGCAGCAATGTATTCATATCGGATGCCGGCGTCTTCTGCCAACAATTCCTGGGCGGGACGACGATCGAAACCATTGAACTCGCTGATCAGTTTTCCGAGATGCTTCATCGCAGCGGCACCTGGCGCATCAAGTACATCCTCCCAGTTGAACTGCACACCGAAATTCCGGTCTGCATCGCCTTTGTGATGAAACTGCATGACGGAATTTTCTCCGTATGTAAATCCGGCACCTCCCGCAAATACACTCCAGTATGCATAACGGCGCAGATCCGCCGCTGTCCAGCGTGGCGAGAGACTATCATGCAATCCGTAAGGAATATTTTCGTACGAAGGTTCACCATCGAGTGTGGGCCTGACAGGAGTTAAGCCCCGATCATGCGCAATGTATCGCCAGTTGTCCTCGCCAAAATGCCTGATCTCATTACGATTCGTATCCTGTGCATAGGACTTGTGCCCGCTTTGGAACATGTTGAAATCCAACCACGAAGCCTGATGGTACCAATCGCTGGAGGAATATCGTCCCCTCGGATGGAAGGTCATCAGATGCGATGGATCGATTGATTTAATGGTACGTCCAATGGCCTGCCAGACCGGCATCCCTTCATCACCCCGCAGATCACCACCGTTTAGCCAGATGATGTTGCTCCGCTGTCCGTAACGACGAGCCAGGAACTCCGCCAGCGCCTCACCCTGGGCCAAAGATACATGACCAGCCTTCACAATGCTGCCCCAGACCGGCACCATGGCGATGTAAATGCCCCGACGCGCTGCTTCTGTTACAATGAAATCGACATGATCCCAGAAATCATAGGCCTGTGCATCCTTCGGATCCGATCCTTCCGTGATCAGTGGCTTTGAAACATCCCGGCGGATCAAGGCGGAATCACCATAAACATTCGCATCGAAGATCTCATGCAATACCATCACCTGCACCACATTGAAACCCTGGCGCTTTCTGGCGTCCAGATATTTCTGCGCATCACTGCGACTGCATTTGCTGAACAGCAACCAGCCCGTATCTCCCAGCCAGAAGAAAGGCTTGCCATCAGCCGTTCGGAAATATCGTCCGTTATCACTGACCCTCAGCCCTTGCAATGGCTGAGCCAACGACACCAGTGAAAGTCCTGATAAAATAAATATAAGCAATGACCTGATCATGTCATCAGTTTAAGGTTCTGGATCCAATTTGGTAAGAAAAGCAAGGGCACCCAAAGCAGGCAGACGAATATCATGTTTCACGCCACCTTCCATCTTTACGTTATCTCCGATGAAATGTCCGGAGGATGGATCAATGAAACGAAGGCTCCATTGTCCTTTTTTCAGAGTGAGGTTCGCCGTTAGTGCTGAACCAGTACCGGGATGAACCAATACATGTCGGGGGCCTGCCAATGCATACGCTCCCACCAGACTGTCTGGCCGCATGGATACGACGGCCTTGAGCAGTTCCGTCTCGGTTGTAGCCGGTAATACGGGCAGTGATCCACCACCCATGAGCACGGCCCATCCGGACGCAGATGCATTATCCGCCGAAAACATAACAGCCTTACCGGGATACCTGGTGGCATATTCACGTACAGCACGATGCACCGAAGCAAAAGACGGACGCTGTGGTTTGAGCAGGCGGGCGTGCTGACGCGGTGCCAGCGACTGACCACCGGCAGGTGCATATACATCACCGTCGGCCTCGTAGTGCCAATAACGGATGTCAATGATATCAACGGTCCGACTTCTTACAGGATCCGCCAGGATCGCATCCTGAACATCCTTCGTTACACTCAGTCCCGTCAGCGTCTGACGCTTTTGTTTCAATTCCCATCCACGCACCGCATCTAACCAGAACTGCACAAAATGCAGCGGACCGGTAAACTCTTCTCCGATCAGCTGGATCACACTGCCCTGATCCCGGAAATTATCCAGGCACTGCCAGATGTAGCGGCGATGAAGGTCCCGACGGATGGCATGCGTCGTATCATAAAAAGGCGTCGCCATGAAGATCCGCTTGTCCCCGGCGTAGTTGACCGGCTCGGGAAATCCTGTGCCGTTGATATTGTTCGCACTGCGCCAGGGGAAGTCAGCATAATGTGCCCCCGCCTCAATGATGTTGTGCTGAAAATACTGCTGATGGATCAGGATCAAACCCTTCTGATCTGCGATGTCAGCAAATTTTTTTAAGCGATCCCAATACCAATAATTGTATTTCGTCAGATCATATTTACTCAGTCCGTCCCAGGCCGTTCCCTGTCCCGATCGCGCGAAAGGCAACTCATAAAACGGCGCCCATACATCCCCATCCATCCGGCGCACCCGTTGATGATCATCCCTTCGCCGATCATACCAAAGTCCGTAATGCTGTTCAATTCCAATGGTATTGGATGCCTGCATGTGGCTGGCCACATCCTCCAGATCATCCGTGTACCCTGTCCCGATCCGACCCGGAACAAATCGGGTCAAGGCCGGTTTCGCCTGCGCCAGGGCTTTGCCCCTCAAACTACCCGACCACCAGGGGATATCTGCCCGGCGACCGGTCAACAGGATCCCGTCCCGGACCAGCCATCCATTTCGGATTTCGAGGGCGAGCAGAGGTTTTACGACTAACGGTGATGCATAACCGATATCATCAATGGAAGCAAGACCTGCAGGATCGGTCGGGATCGGCGTGTGACTGGCCGCATTCAGGATCCAGTCGCGGAGAGTTGGGGCAGGCTTCAGCGCCTCTTCCGCCAGCTTGAGGGCCGTCTCAACAGATGGACTGCTACTGGCTTCCGTGGAGATCCGCAGGAGTCTGCTGCTGCCATTATTTCCCCGGCGCTGCGACAACTGTGCGTGATAAAAACTGTAAGGAGCAATGGTATTATTCGATTCAGCCCAGTATCCGTCTCCTGCGAACTGGGCCCAGCTGCCGAACGACCAGTTCTGTGCCGTAGGCGGACGATAGCAGTCGATCCTGGCCGCGGAACAGTTCCAGGTCAAACTG
>CANHUK010000142.1 GCA_947463755.1 Chitinophagaceae bacterium | reverse complement strand
TGTGGCCTCATACGTGAGCACGATATGTGTCCACTTCGACATGCCGATCATGGGAGACAGGTTGTTGTTGAGATTATCCTGCGTACCTCCACCCACCGTGGCAAAGGTCGGCTGGATGCGCAGCGTATTGGTGGTGGTCGCCGGGAAGGAATTGGTATTCAATGCGAAATTGATGTTCCCGGTCAGCGAACCCGGGCGCGCAAGCTGGAAGAGCATGGTGCGCTTCGATCCGTTATTCAGGATCTTCACCCAGGCACTGATCGTCCAGCTCTTCAGGGAGTCGGCCCTGAACTTAACGAACTGTGTCGGAAAATACAGATATCCCGCCGTGAGCTGCAAAGCCTTACCGCGTACCCCGCCGCTTACGAACACATCATTCGCACTGCCGCCCGGAGCGGTATTGGAGATGGTTTCTGCCTTGGTATCATCAAAACTCCAGTAGGCGATGAGATCCTTCGGATAGACTTCTTCAGTTTTCATGTATCCGTCGATGGTACCCGCGTAGTCAGCGGGATTAACATCAGGAAGATTATTGGGATTGCCATCCTTCCGGCAGGAAAAAAACGCCGGAACGGCCATCAGCAGCAGGGTTGCCATCCGAAGACCACGGAAGCCCCTGTTTATATTTATTTTCATGTTCATATTTATTTCAGTTCATGGATCGAACGTGGATGATCAATAGCCCGGATTCTGTTTCAGGACACCCGCACTCAGGTCGATCTGTGTCTGCGGGATCGGCAGCAGTACATCACGGGCGTTGCTGAAGGCGGTCTTGCCCGCGGCATTCAGCACGTTCTGGGCGATGCCCCAACGGACAATATCAAAGAAACGGTCGTGCTCCATCGCCAGCTCGACGCGACGCTCGCGGCGAATGGCCTCGCGCAGCAGTGCCTGGTCGTCTGTTGTTACATCAGGAAGGATGTTGGGTAGGCCACCCCTGGCACGGGCACGCACACTGTTCAGTGCCGTTTTCGCCGCTGTGATGTTCGCCGCACCGCCCACTTCAGTGGCCGCTTCCGCAAACATCAGCAACACATCGGCATAACGGAGGAGTCGGATGTTCATCCAATACCCAAAACGATTACCGATGGAGTTCCGGAACGTGGGGCTGCTGTAGACTTTGTTGTTGTAACGCGGATTGGGCAGACCGACCGGCAGGGCTTCTCCATAGATCGATGAAAAAGTTTGCGTCGCTGTGGATGTATAGAGAATGGTCCGGTTCCTCCTGGGATCACCTGTTTCATAGGCCGCCTCCAGCTGCACGCTGGGCGTATTCCAGCCCCATCCAAGGTCCCAGGCCCCCGTTCCGCGCACACCCTGTATCTGGGCATACTGTACGCCGTTGGCCGTGGGAATGGCAGGTGAGGCGGTTGCCTGTACTTCAAAGACCGACTCGCTGCTGTTCTCTCCATCTTCCCGGAAGATTCGGTCGTAGGGTGTGGACAGATTGTATTGTCCGCCATTGATGACCGACTGCGCGGCCGCCATGGCCTGAGGCCATTTGCGCTGGTTAAGGAATACCTTGGCCAGCAGTCCATTTGCCGCCCCACTGGTAGCGCGCCCCGCAAACCTTGCATCCCAGGACCTGGGCAGCGACTGCGCCGCAAAACTCAGGTCCCCTTCGATGAACGAATAGAGCTGCCCGGCCGTACTCTGCGCAACATTGTTCTGCGCTGCCGGATTGGTGAACAACGAATCGATCAGGGGAACACTGCCGAAGAGACGCACCAGCATGAAATAGGCATAGCCACGCAGAAAGCGGGCCTCACCAATCGTCTGCTGTTTCACCGCATCAGACGCTACGATGAGTGTGTTCGTATTCACCTCCTTGATGGTCTGGTTGCACTTGTTGATCAATCCGTAATAACCGACCCAGAGCGTATTACAAAAGCCGTTGCTGGGCAGCACCGGAAAGTTGTCCATGCTGATGGCATTCGCCCCTCCATCCGCCGGCGTACTACCCTTGTCGGCATCATCACTGCGGATACTGGTGGCCACGATGTACGACTGGCTGTGGACATTGAAGCTCCGCAGGTCGTTGTACGCACCGAAGATGAACTGGTCGTAAGGACCGGAACCGCCCGGATATGGATAGTTGTCGGCATCATAGCCGCCCTGACGCTGGGTGTCCAGGAATTTCTGGCAGCCAGTCCCCAGCAGGATCAACAAGGACAACATCCCCGTCACCGCCAGCCTGTTGAAATGGAATATCTTTTTCATGTCTGTTCTTTTCGATTCGGATTAGAAAGTGAGGTTGACACCGACGGAATAAATAGCCGGAACGGGATAGGCTCCATTGTCGGAACCGCCGCCCAGGATACTGCCGATCAACGGCTCCGGAGAATAACCCGTCACCTGACTCCAGGTCTTCAGGTTCTGTGCGTTCAGGAACAACCGGGCCTTCTGGACCCCGATGCCCGACAGCAGTGTACGATCGAAGCTATATCCCAGTTGCAGGGTGCGGATGCGCAGATAATCACCCGGCTCGAGGAAATATGTGCTCATCAGGAAGTTATTGCCCCGGGTGTTGTCCAGGACCGGCTCAATGTTCGTGGAACCCGCTGCCGTCCACGCATTCAGACGATTCGCCTCGTAGTTGAGCACGGCAAAGGTAGACGTGCGCCGCTGCGTGTAGATCTTATGTCCGGCCGCCCCCTGGAGTTCGATCTCCAGATCAAGCCCGCGGTAGGCCAGCCCCAGGCTGCCACCAAAGGAATACGGAGGGAAGGGCGTTCCGAGGTACCCGCGGTCAGCCGGCGTCAGGGCGCCGTCTCCGTTCACATCCGCATAGGCGATGTCGCCCGGCAGGGAGTTCACAAAAGAAGGACGCTTAGCGAGGTCGGCTACCGTCTGGTAGATGCCCGTCTGGGTGTATCCGTAAAGATATCCGATCGACTTGCCGGTGGTCGTGAGGTTCGTACCCCCATTACCGATGATCGAGAAATTGAAATTATCACCGATCGAATTCACGACATTTCGGTTGTGGCTGATATTCGCGGCCACCCGATAGGTCAGGTCCTTCCCGATCCGGTCGCTCCACTCTGCATTGAACTCCACGCCCCGGTTGTTGATCTCTCCGAGGTTTGTGAAGTAACTGCGCGTTTCGTTCGGCAGGGTCACCGCCGTAAGGATGTCGCGGGTCGTGCGGTCGTAGAAAGTGAAAGACGCCGATAGCTTATCTTTCAAGAGGCGAACATCAAAACCTGCATCCAGGCCCTGAACCACCTCCCAGTGCAGGTTCGGGTCGGGGATGTAGGCTGCTTGAATGGACGTATATACATTATCACCGAAGATCGCCGTAGAGGCATTGCTGATCCCGGGGCGATAGAGATTATCCGCAAAGCCATTGGCATTGCCCGTCAGACCCCAGGCGGCCCGTACCTTCAGGAAATCGATCGCGCCGAGGTCCTTCACGAAAGACTCTTCGCTCAGCACCCAACCCAGACCCACACTACCGAATGTTCCCCAGCGGTTCTCCGGCGCAAACTTCGAGCTGCCATCCCGACGGATCGTGGCGTTCAACAGGTATTTATTACGGAAGGAATAGCCCACCCGCGCAAAACCACCAACGATCGCACTCTCCGAACCGCCACCACCGTTGTTCAGCGGATTGTTCGGATTGATGATGCCCAGATACCAGAAATCCGGATTGTTTGGCACGTTCACCGTGGTATCCCGACGGGTACCGCTGACGGAGGATCCCGCACTGTAGATCGTAGTCAGACCTGCCACGGCGTTGATCGAATGGCCATCTCCCAGTCGACGGTCGAAACTCAGGGTGTGGTCCTGCTGGAAGCGGCGCGACTCACTCTGATCCTGGGATACAGAGGTGCGGGCCGTATTATCGAAGGTCACGTTGGTGGGCGTCCCGCCCTCTCCCAGATTCATGAAGGAGAAAGGCAGCCGCGTGAAGTTGCGACCGGTATTGAAGGCCAGGTCGCCGTAGACGGTAGACTTCCAGGTGAAATGCTTCAGGAATTTCACCTCTGCAAACAAGCTTCCCACCACGCGGTACCCCCGGTCGATGCTGTTGGCATCACCCCGGTACAGCGCCGCCATGGGATTGCCAACCTGCGCACGCTGGAAGGAAGGCATACTGTAGAAAGTGTCTTTTGCATACTGGATCGGAACGATGGGCGCCGCCCACAAGGCATTCGTGATCGAAGCCGCCGGCGGATTATTGCGGGAATGATAGCCCGTGATATCCGCACCCACCTTGACATTCGGACTGAACCGGATCTCCTGGTTCAGACGAAGGATGTAACGCTGGAAACGGTCGTTCTTCAGCACACCCTCCTGGTCTGTGTACCCAAGATTCAGATAAGTGGTGGATTTCTCCCCGCTGTTGGAGATGCTCAGATTGTTGTTGGAGAATCCCGCATCCTGCAACACCAGGTCCTGCCAGTTCGTGTTCGCCGTGTAGTTGGTATAATCAAAGGCGGCCGCCCCCAGATTGGCCAGCTGGGCATCATAGAGTTTGCGAAATCCTGCGGCATCCGTCAGGGCGATCCGATCCTGAACGGTCTGCACACCATAGGATGTCTGCAGATTGATGCGTGTCTGTCCCCTCGCAGCCTTCTTCGAAGTGATGGCGATGACACCATTCGCTCCGCGCAAACCATAAATGGCGATCGAAGATGGATCCCGAAGGACATCGATCGACTCGATATCAGCCGGATTCAGGAAGTCGATGTTGTCATGCAGGATGCCATCCACTACAAAAACCGGACTGGCGCTGTTGGTGCTGTTCACCCCGCGGATGCGCACCACGGGTGCAGCCCCCGCACGGCCGGTATTGGAGATCGTAAGCCCCGGCACCTTGCCCTGCAGCGATGCGATCGGGTTGGTGGCTGGCATGCCGGCGATCTCGTCTCCCTTCACCGAACTCACCGAGCCCGTAAGATCCCGACGCCGCTGCGTACCGAATCCGACCACGACGACCTCATCGATCTTGCGCTGAGAGGGCGCCAGTGACACATCTATGATCGAACGGCCCTGCACGCGCTGCTCTGCCGTAACAAAGCCGATATAGGAAAATACCAGAACGGCATCCTCAGGAACCGACAAGCGATAGGCCCCCGAAGCATCGGAGGTCGTTCCCTGGGCGGATCCCTTCACACTGATGGATACACCCGATAAAGGCTGGCCGCCGTTGTCGGTTACGGTACCCCGCACATCGATGGCCACCTTTTCATCTGCCACAGCCTCCGTCTTTGTGGCCTCCACTATGGGGATGGCCTGACGGCGCTTGACGATGATCGTCCGGTCGGAGATCGTATAAGTGAGCGGCTGGTCGCGGAAACAATCCGCCAGGACCTCCGCCAATTCGGCATTCCGGACAGATACGGATACCGGACGGGCTGTCTTTAACGCCTCATCAGCGTACAGGAACTGGAAACCGGTCTGCCGGCGGAGCTGCCCGAACAACTGCTCCAGGGTGATGTCCTTTGCCCGGAGAGAGACCTTCTGCGCATAACCCGTGGCGCCCACCTGCAGACAGGTGGCCAGCAACAGCAATGCCGTGAGATTCATGACCCTTACGTGCCGCTTTTCTTTCGCTTGCCCGGCCATGCTTCGGCCGGGGGATGGAGATGGATACATGTCGT
>CANHUK010000141.1 GCA_947463755.1 Chitinophagaceae bacterium | reverse complement strand
TCCCTGGAAGTGGTGATCGGCCCCGCCAAGGCCCGCATCATTTTCGAACATTTCCGCCAGGATGCATGATGGTCGCAGATCAGGGAATAGCAACAAACGCGAAAGCCCGGTCTGTGACCGGGCTTTCGCGTTATTTTGAACGATCTCAGATCAGTATGACCAGAGGTCCTGTTCGTAGTTGAAGATCTTTTCCTTCATCGCCTCGCCTTCGAGCAGGCGGAGGATGGGGTCATTGATATACTGACGGATGTACTGGTCGTAAGCGTTCTCGATGGAAGACTTCACGATGGCACTGGAGAAGAAACGGCTCTCGAACATTTCTTCCCAACTCATGCGTGCACCAAAGTTCTTACCATTGTACACTTCATGACTGGAGAGTGTGGGTCTAAGATCGGGATAGTAGAGCCAGAACACAGGGCTTTCCCCCAGTACTACATTGGTGTTCTGGTCGATCGTTGCCTTGATCGGAGCGATACCGATGATCCTGACATACATACGGGAAGACTCCTTATCGAAGATCCACTCTTCCTTGATCATATACTTCACGATATCATCAGGATTGAACTCAGGGCACATGAGTGTGTCCTTCAGGATACCCTTGGATCCGTCCGGGTCCTTGGCCCAATCGGGGATCTGATCGGTTTTGCACTTGCCCACGAGTTTCTCTCCGATCTCCTTGAGGGTCATCGGGGTAGTAAAACGGTCGTCCTCACCGGCGATACCGGCGCTGAAAGCCGTGATGTCACCCTTCTTGATGGCCGTCAGGAGGATATTGATGAAGCGCTGGTTTCCGTTGTCTTCATCTGCCTTGTACAGAAAGGACTGGTTCATCTTTTCGCGCACATCGATCTCTCTCCAGACCTTCTGGCGGTAGACGGCGTCATCCTCGCGGATGTGTTCGTATGCCAGGGGCGTACGTTCGCGGAGCGGGTTCCTGTCGATGGCAGCATCGGTCCTGCGGGAGCGCTTGACCGTATCGATCTTCAGCGGATCACGCGGCGGTTCGGGGGGTGCCACGACTACAGGTACCGTATCCACCGGCTTAGCCGCGAGGTTGGTGGTCGGGGCCTTGGTGTTTGTCTTCTGTGCGGTCGGCTTCTTTGCGGTGGTCGTCGGCTTCCGGGTGGTCGTCGTCTTATTCCGCGTGGTCTGCGCTTCCAGGGAAGTAGCGGCAGTGGTGAGCGACAGCAAGAGCAGGACGCTGCGTACGGTCAGGGTTTTCATGATCATGGGTTTTATCCTGTCCTGATTATTTGAGGCTATAAGAAAGGCTTCCCGGCAATGTCCTCAGCTTACCATCCGGACCCTTGACCTGGATATCGGTGATGACCACCAGGGCACCGGGCTTCAACTTGGACACGAGGGCGGCAGCGTTGCCGGTCCAGCGGGGTCCTTCGTTATTGATGGGAGAATAGAAGGGGATGTCAGGGCTCTGGGCACCGATGGTATAACCGATGACCTGGAAGGGTGCATCAAATTCAGAGTCTTCGAGTTTGGCGACGACACCACCCATGTTCTTGAAGGACTGGGCGGGCACTGCACCCACTTTCAGGTTACCTACATAGGCAGCTGGGTTGGGCAGTTGTTTGACGCGGAACATCACTTTACCAGCCGACTTGCCTTCGACCATGACCGTGACGGTCTGCTCACCATTGGATCCGTTGGCAGGCTTGGCGATGTATTTGCTGCCACTTTCTTTGGTGATGGTACCGCCGCTGAATGTAGCGCTTACTTTTTCAGCACCCGCACCGGCGGTGATGGTCAACGGGTTGTCCACGCCAATGTAGAGCACGTTCATCTTATCGGCAGATACGGCTACGCCGGAGGGTGCACCCACGGTGTATTCGATCGCTTCAGAGACGGATTTGGTTTCTCCGGTGTTCGGGTCGACGTAGTTGACGGATACATTCACCTTACGGGTGCCGGTACCGCCGACGTTGAATTTGGAGACAGCCACGCCGTTGTCATCTACCGTGACGCTGCGTCCGTCGATGGAGACGGTCGGCTTCACGGAAGCGTTGAAGGCACCGAGACCCGCAGTGATGACGAGTTCCTCACCCGGCATCAAATAAGTTGAACTGGTACCGATCAGCGGCTTGAATTTGTCGAGCACGATCTTCACGGATCCTACGCGGTTGATGCAATAGGTAGCCACCTGGTTCTCTGTGTTCTTCACGTCGTTCTGGAACTTACTGAGCATAGTAAGGGCAGCGACAGTGGGACTCATGTGGAAGTGTGCATTGGTCCAATCCTTCACCTTGTCACCGGTGGATTTATTTCCGGAAACAGACTTCGGTACTTCCAGATTCAGGGGCAGTTTGGAGCCCAGGTCCTTGGCGATCTCGGGATCGATGGCCATAATGGCCTTCTTGTAGGATTCCAGCGCGGCGTAGAGGTTCTTACCCTCACCCTTGGTATCGAAAAGGCGGGTAGCTGCATCGAGGTTATCCTGACCTTTTGGATCTTCGGCTGTGGGATCATATTCCGCTTCCTTCATCAGATCCTTCTTGTAACGGTCGATGAGATCGGATGTCTTCTTGGAAAGTTCGCGGGCCTGATCAGCCTTGGGCTTCCAGATGGCGGCCTTTTCTGCGGTCTTCGGATCCTTTAACAGCTCTTCGAAGCTGGAGTACAGGGATGCCGTCGACTGGGTCAGGACATTATTGGATTGATTGAGGCTGTTGTCAACCACCTTGAATGCGTTGATGATCTCGGCGGAGACGTTGAGCGCGAGAAGGGCTGTCAACACGAGATACATCATGTTGATCATCTTCTGCCGTGGCTCTTTGGGTAGTGCCATTTTCTTAAGCGTATTTTATGAGGTCAATATGGTTTTCCGGACGCGGGTCCGTGGAACGGGCGGGTTTCATCAACGGCCCTGCATGGCTGCCAGCATGTTGCCGTAGACATTGTTCAGGCTACCCAGGTTCTTCGCCAGCAGTGCGATCTGCTCCTGAGCGCGTTGTGCATCCGCCACACTTCCCTGCATGGTCTGGGAAGCATTGACCAGATTGTTGTAGAAGGCGTTCATGGCCTTCAGGTGGTTATTGGTATCCTGGAGTTCCAGTTCATAGATGGTGTTCAGGGAACCGAGATTCTTGGTGAGGGACTGTACCTGCTCGTGGAAACTCTTGGTGCTTTCAGCAGCTTCGCCGAAATGCTTGGCGGTCTGGGTAGCGCTGTTGTAAGCATCTTTCATGGTACCGAGGGCGGTAGCGGCCTCTTTCGTCTTAGCAGTGTAATCGGCCGTGGCGGCAGACATGTCACCGATCTCTGTCATGTGCTCTACCGTACTTCCGAGTTTGCTGAAGTTGTCGCTCAGGCGGCGGAGGTTGGTGGGGGTGATGTCTGCTTCCTGCAGCATCTTGTCCATGGCCTTGAGTCCGGGGGTACCTGCATCTGCACCAGCCTTGGGCAGGGCTTTCACCAACTCAGCCATTTCGGAGCCGGGAGGCGGGAGGAAAGCATATACAACGAAAATGAGCGCTTCCGTAAGCAGACCCACGGTGAGCATGATGTCCGCAAAGGACAAGTGAAGGATTTTTGCCCAGGCACCTACGATTACGACGGCGGCACCTACGCAGACGATGATGTTAACGATTCTGTCCGTGGACTTCGATACTCCTGCCATGATTCTGGGTTTATGACTGTTCTGTTTTGTTTCGGAAGATGTATGAGACTGATTAGAATTTCTTCTTGCCCTGGGCAGGCGCCAGGTCGATCACGCAGCGGAAGCCAATGTATGATTTGGCAGTGTCCTGGTAATCGTAGTTGCGGGTACTGGTTTGCAGATAGTAACCAACATCCTTCCAGCTACCGCCTCTGACGACTTTGCGCTTCATGCGATGGGGGGCATTCTTACCGGCATTCAAACGGATATCCGGG
The DNA here is from genome assembly GCA_947463755.1 of Chitinophagaceae bacterium. Classification (GTDB taxonomy): domain Bacteria; phylum Bacteroidota; class Bacteroidia; order Chitinophagales; family Chitinophagaceae; genus Pollutibacter. The sequence goes on along the minus strand of CANHUK010000141.1, from coordinate 1,721 downwards.
TTCATGTCGTGCTGGAAATTATACGCACCTTCATAGAAGAGAGAGGATGTCCACTCCGCTACGTTGCCTGCCATGTTATAGAGGCCGAAATCATTGGGCCAGTAGGCGTCTGCGCGGACTGTGTAGAATCCACCGTCTTCAGGGTAGTTACCACGTCCGGGCTTGAAGTTCGCCAGCAGGCAACCTTTCTTATTGCGCAGGTAGTATCCTCCCCAGGGGTAAGGCGATTGTGAACGTCCGCCGCGGGCAGCGTATTCCCACTCTGCCTCGGTGGGCAGGCGGTAGTCGTTTTCAGGGGTGCGCTTGCGCTCCTCCAGGAAGGAGTTCATATACTGGGTGCGCCATACGCAGAAGGCGGATGCCTGCTTCCAGTTCACACCGACGACGGGATAATTGCCGAAGGCGGGATGTGTGAAATAGCGGCGGGACATCGGTTCATTGTAGGAGTAAGAGAAGTCGCGTACCCAAACCAGGGTATCGGGGTAGACGGGGATCTCTTCCTTGATGATGAACTGCGAGCGGGGTTTCTTGTCGTTCTCGCGCTTAGCGGCCTCTTTGAAGTCGAACACTTCTGAACGGTAGACCAGCTTATTGGCATCGAGTTCCTTCTTGCCGAAGACGCGGTTATCCGGGGTAAGCAACATGGCGTTCAGTTGCTCCAGGATCTTGGAGTCGCTCCACTTGATCGTACTGGCTTTTTTCCAGTCGATCAGTTCGACGCCATCGCCGCCCGCCTTTTTGTAATTGAGGATCGTTGCCGCGATCGAATCACGCACGCGGTTAACGAACTGGCGATACTCGTCGTTCGTGATCTCGGTTGCATCCATCCAGAACCCGTTGATCGAGATCTGCTTGTTGCGGGCTGTGAAAGCGTAGTTCACATCCTCATCACTGGGTCCCATGTGGAATGTTCCCTGCGGAACATACACCATGCCCACTGGACGCCAGGGGGTGTATCGCGCACCGGAGGACACACCATGCAGCTGACCATCGTTGGGTACGCCTTTGGCATTCCCCTTACCCAGTTTGCTGCAACTGGAGGAAAGCGTGGCAACCGCTACAACGACCGACAGACGGGTCAAAATTGACTTCACTCGCATATGGTTCTGTTTCTTATAGATTCGAACAAATATAACTCAATTCAAGGTGCCTGCCGACGCAACCCTCACGCCATATCAGGATTTAACAAGGCGTAAATCAAGTCGCATCGATGAAGAACGTTCCCCCAGGGTCCCTTATTGTCAACCTCATATAAGGTCGGTCCCTTTCTCTTTGTCACAGTCCCCGTAGACCTTACCCAAGAAAAGGTACAGAGCTGCAGAGATTTTCCTCGCATCTTCAAATGGCGCTTGGTATTCGAAACAAATACCATGCCATAAACAGAATTCGTGGAAAAAATCGACAAAAAAGGCCGATGGAAGAAAAATGTTTGGGTTTGAGCAGAGGTGATCAGTCAGCGGAGCGCAAACTTGAGAGAAAACGTTCCAGGGCGGCGACCATCGAAGGCACCTGGGGTTCGGGCGCCTTGATATGCAGGGAGAGACCGGCCTCTTCGACAGCCCTGGAGGTATTGCTCCCAAAGGCGCCGATGAAGATGCCGTTCTGGGAAAAGCCGGGGACGTTGTCGATCAGGCTCTTGACACCGCTGGGGGTGAAGAAGCAGATGACATCGAAGCGTTGGGAGACGAGCAGTTCACGTACATCGTTGCTGATGGTACGGT
>CANHUK010000140.1 GCA_947463755.1 Chitinophagaceae bacterium | reverse complement strand
GGCCTGCAGCCGGAGGCTTTCGGCTGGATCGTTGCCAAGGGGGTGAATGCTCCCATCGCGGCCTATCGCGATGTGTGTCCTACCTATATTCAGGTGGATAGTCCCGGTGTCACCGGCGCAGATATGACCAGGTTCCCATTCCGGCATCGTCGGCACCCGCTGTTCCCCTTTGAGCATCCTGCTCCGGAACCACTGCCCACCGTTCGGTTGGAATCGGTGCAGACCCTGGCTGATCTCCCCTGGTACACAGAAGGGCCTGTCGCGGCCGCGGATGGAACTATGTACTTCACAACCCTATCCGGAGGCGGCGTCATGGGCATCGACCCCTCGGGAACGGTCTCTGAATGGGCTTCCGGAACCTGCCCCAATGGACAGATACTAATGTCAGGCGGAGACCATCTGGTCTGCGACAGCCGGGATGGTCGTGTAAACCGATTTACAGCCAACGGAAAGTTCCTGGGTCATCACACCCCGCCGGTGATCGATGGCCGGGAGGTGCGGGTGCCCAACGATCTCTGTCTTGATCGCAGCGGATACTTGTATTTTACTGATTCGGTGCGTCACGATGGGCGGGTCTTCTGCATGGCGCCGGATGGCAGCACCTCCGTGATCGCCGAAGGGCTGGACTATCCCAACGGGATCGTATTGTCGGCCGATGAATCCATCCTTTATGTGGCGGAAAGTTATGGCAATCGCATCCTGGCTATTTCGCTGACGGGGCCCGGTACTCTGGCGGAAGATGGGAGAAGAGTCTTGGCTGACCTGCCTTGCCATCCTTCCGGGGAGCCCCTGGGGAACCTGCCCGACGGCATCGCCCTGCATCCCCGTGGATGGCTGGGGGTCGCCCATTACGGTATGGGACAGGTTCAGTTGTTAACTTCAGACGGAGTGTTGATCGCATCGCTGGAGGTGGGTATGCCCCTGGTCAGCAACCTGGTTTTCATAGATGAACAAACGCTTCTGGTAACCGGCGGATACCATGAACCCGGTCCGGGTGCAGTCAAGCGCCTTAAAATATCCATTCATGCATAAAATGATCTCCTTGTTGTGCCGGGCCATGTGTGCCTTCATTGGCTGGATGCTTCCGGTGTTGACATTACAGGCCCAGCAGGCTCCGGCATGGTCGGTATTTCCGGCGTTGCCGGATCCCGAAGGAATGGCCGGCATGTTTGCCGGCGAGAGCGGTGGCCGTCTCTTCTGCATGGGGGGGGCGAACTTCCCGGATAAAAAGCCCTGGGAGGGCGGTACAAAGGTCTGGTACGACGTGATCTTCGGACTGCGGGAGGACGGTACCTGGGAACGCATGTCCCAGGCCCTGCCGGCCCGCATGGCCTACGGCGTAAGTGCTGCATACGGAGACGAACTGATCCTCGTCGGGGGCAGCAATGAGCGCGTCTTTCACGCCGATGTCTGGGCGATGCGCTGGACTCAGGGGCAGCTGACTTTCCGAAAGTTGCCATCCCTTCCGTTCCCGCTCGCCAATATGGCGGGCTGTCGGGCCGGACAATTGCTGATCGTTGCCGGGGGGAACGAAAGCCTCACCGGTCCACCCCTGTCCAAATGCCTGGCCCTTGACCTCGAAAATATCGAAAAGGGTTGGATCGAACTGCCCGGATGGCCGGGGCCTGCCCGTACACAGCCGGTAGCAGGTACGCACGCAGGAGATTTCTTTCTGTTCAGCGGAGAAGGTATAGCGAGGGATTCTGCCGGTATCAATCTCAGGACCCTCTACCGGGATGTCTATCGGTTGCGCACCCGAAAGGTCGAAGGATCGTGGACGGGTCAGTGGGAGCGGTTATCGGATCTTCCGGGATCCGTGTCCGCCTCGGCCAACCCCGTGCCGGTTGACCGTAAAGGACGCTTTTATTGCTGGGGAGGTGTGAGTGAAAACATATCCCGTCATCGGGATCCGGCCACCCATCCGGGTATCGAACGGAAACTGATCATCTATCCCGCCAGCGGATCCGGCATCCGGCAGTTAGCGACACCTCCGGATCTCAGATCAAGGGTGACCCTGCCTTCGGTGCACTGGAAGGGACAATGGATCTTCATCAGTGGAGAGGTCCGCCCGGGTGTCAGAACGCCTTCCAACGTGGTCATGAAACCGGGATCCGGCCGGAGATAAGTTCAGCATCCTTAAAAAAACAATGGATATGTCCGACAAATCGAAAACGATGCGGGGTGCCTGGCTGACAGTGGGTTTGCTGTTTGTGGTGGCGGCGCTGAACTATCTCGATCGTACGATGATCACTACGATGCGTACATCGGTGGTTGATGCCATCCCGATGACCGATGCGCAGTTCGGGCTGCTCACATCCGTATTCCTCTGGATCTATGGATTGCTGAGTCCGTTTGCCGGCTTTGTGGCCGATCGGTACGACCGTAAGCGGGTGATCCTGGTCAGCCTTTTTGTATGGTCGGCTGTAACCTGGCTGACCGCCCATGCCACCAGTTTCCAGGAATTGTTGCTGACCCGCGCATTGATGGGCATCAGCGAAGCCTTCTATATTCCGGCCGCGCTGGCCGCCATCGCCGATTTTCATGGTTCTTCCACCCGATCCCTGGCTACGGGGATCCATCAGGCAGGCATCATGGCCGGCCAGAGCCTGGGTTTTGTCGGCGGGATGGTGGCCGAGCAGTATGCCTGGACGACCGCCTTCTCATTCATGGGCATCTTCGGGATGGCCTATGCGTTACTGCTGTTATTCCTGCTGAAAAATCCCCCTCAAGTGGAGGATGAAGCGCAGGATCGAACATCGGTAAGCATGCGTGAAGGCCTTGGTATCATGTTCCGGAAAGCTTCATTCCTCAAGGCGCTTGGCTATTGGAGCTTATTGGGGATCGTGAGCTGGCTGGTGATGGGCTGGCTGCCGACCTATTACAAAGATCGCTTTGCACTGACGCAGACGGATGCGGGACTTTTTGCCACGGCCTGGCTGTACCCTTTATCTTTCCTGGGTGTGATCTTCGGTGGTATGATGGCAGACAGGTGGAGCCGGAAGAATCCGAGGGGCAGGGTGCTCCTGCCTGCGTTTGGACTACTGGTCGGGGCCCCGTTCATCTTCATGGCCACCCTTGGAGGGCCATTGTCGCTGGTGGTGGTATTTTTTGGGGTCTATGCCTTCACCCGCGCTTTCGGGGATGCCAATATGATGCCCATTCTATGTCTGATCGTGGATACCCGTTATCGGGCCACGGCCTATGGTATCTTCAACTTTTTCAGTACGATCATCGGCGGCGTGGCCATCTATGCCGGTGGCGTCCTGCGGGATGCCCGGATCGATCTGTCATACATATATCAGACGGCGGCCGTGATCATGGTCGTCTGCGCCCTGCTGCTGCTGGGCGTTCGCAAGGGAATTCCGATTACAGACGCCAAATCATGACGGATGGGAAACAGATATGAAGCATCGGCCCGGATGCTGGAGCGGGCGAAACAGGTCATCGCCGGAGGCGTATCCTCCGAATTCAGAAAATATAATCATCCCCATGCCATCTTTTACGATCGGGCCATGGGATCGCGGATCTGGGACATCGACGGGAATGAATACCTGGATTTCACGCTGAGCCAGGGGCCGCTGATCCTCGGGCATTCGCATCCCGAAGTATTGCAGGCTGTTACGGAGTACTCCACTACCGGACAGATGTACGCCGGTCAGCACCTGAGGGAGGTGGAACTGGCGGAACTCCTGCAACGGCTCATCCCTTCGGCGGAGCTCCTGCGTTTCTGCCTGGACGGATCGGAAGCGGTGCAGACGGCCTTCCGGGTAGCCCGGGCCCGCACCGGCCGCCGGAAATTCATCCGCTTTGAAGGCCATTACCACGGATGGCTCGATAATGTGGCCTGGGGATTGTCGGCACCGACACCGCAAGCAATGGGGCCGCTGGAACAGCCGACAGCTTTCCCCTGGAGCCAGGGGATATCCCCGATGTCCCGCGAAGAGTTCATCATCCTGCCCTGGAATGATCCCGAAGGCCTGCGGCGCACGCTGGCGGACCATCATGAGGATGTCGCGGCGATCATCACCGAAGCGGTCATGTGCAACAACGGCTGTAACCTGCCGGTACCGGGTTTCCTGCAGGAGATCCGCACTTTGTGCGACCAGTATGGCATCGCGTTCATCATGGACGAGGTGATCACCGGTTTCAGGCTGTCGCTGAGCGGAGCACAAACTTATTTCAATGTGACACCGGATATGTCCGTGTTTGCCAAAGCCATGGGCAGCGGATATCCCATCAGTGCGGTGGTGGGGCGAAGGGAATGGATGTCGCTCATCGCGGAGTCGAAGGTCATTCATGCCGGTACCATGAATGCCGGTCAGCCCTCCGTGGCCGCCGCCCTGGCCACGATCAGCATCCTGGAGCGGGATGCGCCGCATGCCCGGATGTTCGCGCTGGGACAGCGACTGATGTCCGGACTGCGACAGGCAGCGGCAGATGCGGGACACCAAATGCTTGTGCAGGGTCCCGGCCCCATGTTCGTGACCGCTTTCACCGACCGGGATGTGTTCCGGGATTACCGCGATACCCTCACGGCGGACCGGGCCAGGCTTGGCCGTTTTGTGGCGGGCATGCATGATGCAGGCGTGCGCGTGATCGGTCGCGGACTCTGGTACATCAGCGCTGTACATACCGATGCAGAAATAGACCATGCCATCTCCACGGCCAGGGACGTACTGGACGCCATGGAATGACAGATCTATCACAAGCGACGAATGACTAACGGTCAGGCATAAACGAAAATCAAGTCATATGCACCGCTTTGCCACGAAGGCTCTCCTGCATGTTTGGATGGCATGTCTTTTAGGACTGATGGTCCCGCTGGTCATGCGCGCTTCAGACACTGCGCATGCCGTCGTGTTTGCGGCGGGAGAGGGGGGCATTCATACTTTTCGCATTCCGGCGATGGTGGCGACGCCCCGCGGGGAGATTTTGATTTTTGCCGAAGCCCGAAAAGAAGGCATCGGAGATGCCAGTCCCACCGACATGGTCCTGAAGCGCAGCCTCAATGGCGGGCGCAGCTGGTTGCCGATGCAGATACTGGTGAGGGGCCGCGGCACCGACGCGATCATGAATCCCGTCGCCCTGGCCGATCCGACATCCGGTAAGATCTGGCTGATGTATTGCCTCACCAACCGAAAGGAAAGAGGAGAGCATCGCACCCATTTCCTGATCTCCAGCCGAAACGGTGGCAAGACCTGGTCGAAACCCCGGGCAATGGGGTCTTCCGTCAAGGGATATGACGACACTTTTGTGCCGGGGCCGGGCATTGGCATTCGCACCCGTACGGGCAGGCTGGTCATTCCCGGATACACGTCCGTTGAGCAGCCCGATTTCAAGACGGAAAAGGGAATGCATTCGCGCGTGATCTACAGCGATGATGAGGGACGGACCTGGTCCATGGGATCGGCTGTGTCGATCGATGCCAATGAATGTCAGGTGGCGGAGCTGAGCGACGGACGGCTCATGTTGAACATGCGTCAGGCAATGGGGGCGGCCTGCCGGGCGGTGGCCCTGAGCCGCGACGGAGGCGCGCATTGGGACAGCCTTTTCTATGATAAAGCCCTGAACGAGCGACCCTGTCAGGCAAGCCTCTTGCGATACGCGCCCGGTG
>CANHUK010000139.1 GCA_947463755.1 Chitinophagaceae bacterium | reverse complement strand
CCTGATCTGCGACCATCATGCATCCTGGCGGAAATGTTCGAAAATGATGCGGGCCTTGGCGGGGCCGATCACCACTTCCAGGGATTCCAGTGAAGCGTCAGCAACCCGCTTGACCGATTTGAAAGTGCGCAACAGGTTTTCTGCTGTTTGTTTGCCGATGCCGTCGATATCTTCCAACTGGTTCCTGAAAGTGCCCTTGCTGCGTTGCTGACGATGAAAGGTGATGCCGAACCGGTGTACTTCATCGCGGATCCTTCGGATGAGCATCAGGCTTGGACTATCCCAGGGCAATTTCAGGGATTCTGAGTCGCCCGGAAAAAAGATCTCCTCCTCCTGCTTGGCGAGACCTACCACGGTCATTTTGCCCGTCAGGTCGAGCTTCCGGATGCTTTCCATGGCAGCTCCGAGCTGACCCTTTCCCCCGTCGATGATCACCAGCTGGGGGAGCGGCAGCCCCTCGTCCTTCAGTTTGGTGTATCGCCTGAAGACGACCTCCGTCATCGTCGCGAAATCATTGATCCCTGTGACAGTCTGCACCTTGTAGTGCCGGTAATCGTTTTTGCTGGGTTTCCCATCCCTGAAGCATACCATGGCGGATACCGGATAACTGCCCTGGAAGTTAGAGTTATCGAAGCATTCGATATGCACCGGCAATACAGGCAGTGAAAGGTCCGCCTGCAGGCGATCGAGCAAGGTATTCTCCGCCTCTGCATTCGCCTCCAGTTGCAGGGTGCGCCTGCGTTTCCATTCGCGCCGGAAATGCTCGACATTCCGGATCGACATGTCCAGCAACTTTCGTTTGTCACCCGCCTTGGGGATCGTCAGCTGTACACCATCCCCGGGGAATTCGATCATCATCGGTATGATGATCTCCTGTGCTTCGCTGCGGAAGGTTTCCCGAAGATGCCTGACGGCGAGGGACAGTACTTCGGGATCCGGCTCATCGATCTTTTTACGGATCTCGATGGAATGGGTGTCAATGATCGTCCCACCCCTGACCATCAGAAAATTGACGAAAGCAAGGTCGTCCCCGTCCGCGATGCTGAAGACATCAAGGTCACCAAGCCTTGGGTTGATCACGGCAGAACCAACAGCATAGTAATGTTTCAGATGTTCGATCTTTCGACGCAGGATCTCGGCCTGTTCGAAGGCCAGGGCCTCGGCGTGTTTTTTCATCTCCGCCTTATAATGCTGCAGGATGGGAGAGAGGTTACCCTTCAGGATGCCGCGCAGCCGCTGCAACCCTTCCTGATAGTCGGCCTCGGTCTGCAGGCCTGTGCAGGGCCCCTTGCAATTCCCCAGATGGTATTCGAGGCAGACCTTATATTTTCCTTTCGCGACTTGTTTTTCTGAAAGGTTCAGCTTGCAGGTCCGGATCTGGACATGTTGACGGATGAAGGCGAGCATTTCCCGCACCTTTCCGGAGGAGGTGAAAGGACCAAGGTATTCCGACCCGTCACGGATCATCCTACGGGTCAGGAACACCCGCGGAAAGGCTTCATTCCGGATAACGATGTACGGATAGGTCTTGTCATCCTTCAAGTCGATGTTGAACCTCGGCTGGAATTCCTTGATGAGGCTGTTCTCAAGCAGCAGAGCGTCCTGTTCCGAAGAGGCAATGGTGAACTCAATACGGTCAATGCGCCGCACCAGCTCCGCCGTTTTTCGGCTGGTCTTCTGTCCTGTGAAATACGAACTTACCCGCTTGCGGATGTTCTTGGCCTTGCCGACATATATTAGTGTGCCCTCCCGGTCGAAATACTTGTAGATCCCCGGTTCCTGCGGGATCGAAGGCTGGATTTCATGAAATTCGGCTGGTTTCATCGGATCGCGGGATGGTAAGGTGAGCTTTACTGCGGGATACCCCAACTGATTCGGACGCGCGATGTCAGGGTGTCATCGCCGTTGAGTTCCACGATCCCTTCGCTAAGTTGCTGTCCGGCCGTCCAGGTCAGCTTTCGCTGGATCCTGCGCGTACCCTCCACCTTCGTGGATTCCAGATAGATACTCCGGATGGCGTCCGTCTCCGGATCGAGCAGCATGTCCATCCGGCGCACCGAACTCGCAGGATCCCGGGCATCCATACTGATCGTTACCCTGCCGATGGTCTCATCCATGAAGATCCTGCGTTCAAAAGCGAATTTGGAAGGCTCAGCAAGCATTTCGGGGGTAAAGACCGATTCCACATACCGGCGGAATTCAGCCTTCTCCATGATGGTCGTATCCTCACGTTGGCCTTTTTTCCGATAGGTGAACAGGGCCACATCCATGGAGTCGATGGAGCTTAGTTCACGATTGATGAAGGTGAAGACCGGATAGAAAAGTTTTTCGTCGATGACACCTGCACCTTTTTTTGCGGGCTCTTCTCCGCAGGATGACAAGATGCCGGACAACAGCCAGAGCGATAGCAGCGCGCGCAGTTTCATGTGGCGAAATTACGCATGATTATGGTCGCCCGAATGGTATGGGCGTATGGCCTGGCCAGAAAGCCGGTCTTTATCTGAGGGTTTTCTGAATGCCGATCTTGAACCCATAATCGACCAGGTGTTCGCGGATCGGATAGTCCTCCTTGTAGCTTGACAGGAGCTGGTAGCGTACCTGTGGACCCATTACCCAGCGATAGGTGCCGGCGTCTACACTGAGGTAGGCTTCAGCACCCGCATTCAGGTTCCAGTTGCGGTACAGCGCCGGTTCCTGTGCGTAGTTCTTCAGGTTCGTGGAGATCAGATAGGACTTGTTGTTCAGCACATAAGTGGGCTGAATGGTGGAGGCTACATTGAATCGAACACGGCGGTTTCCGAAAAGGCTGGCTTCGAGTCCCACCGGCATGGATACCATCAGGTGGGAGTTGCGGAGCCATGTCCTGTCAAATCCATTGGCATTTCGGTAATAGGCCACGGTGTTGATGGAGCCATATCCAAGCGTTCGGGCCGCACTGAACGGGGCCATTTCCGGCATATAGCTGTAGGCCTCAATATCGTAATTGTTGTAATTGAATTGGATGCCGGCCTTCAGCCTGAGCTTTCTTCCGATATTTTGCGTCAGAGATGAACCGATCTCCAGTCCGAAGGCGGGCTTGTGCACCACCGCATCATTCACGTCTGTGGGGAAGCCATAGTTTGCGCTGTAGGGAAACCCGCTGTAGGAGAAGGACGATTTGCTTGCTTGTCCCACCAGTCGGCGGTAGCTGAAGGAGGGGGCGATATGGAGCTGCCATCCTGTCCGCTTGCCGATCCTGCCGATGGTTTTCATGACATTGGCGGTGACGGATGTCCTGCTGGAGGGCTTCAGCGCCTTTTCTTTATCGGTCCGGATAAGGGAGCCCGGCCGTTTCGTCATGGCCATCGTTCTCGGCCGTCCGGCTTGAAGCCCGGCTGCGTCGATGTATTCGATCGAGTTCGGTGCGTTTTCCGGCATCACGCCCGTGGTTCTGACGAACGGAGTGACATCAGCCCGATCTGCTCCGTACCGGGTCGCCATCAGGGTGGTCGGACGAAGGGTATGTACTTTGCTTAGATCTCCGTGCAGCAGGAAGTTTTCAATGATCCGGGATTGTTCCCGGATAGGATCCGCGGAGGCGTTATTTTGGTCAGGCTGTGTTGGTGCAACGGCGAGACGTTGCTGAACCGGGTGCTGTGCGAGGATGGATGCATCGGATGCCGGCCCGTGATCGGATGCGCGCTCAAGCAGGATGCCTGCACCAATACCCAGTCCGAAGAGCAGAACGCCACCCAGGGCATATGGCCACCTTCGGGGCCTGTGCAACCGGGTGCTAAGCTCCGTCCACACGGAATCCGAAGGATGCATCCTGAATTGATCAGTCCTTTCCCTCAGAAATTCCTCAAAACCGTCCTCTATGCTTTCGCGATCCATTTTATATCTACAAATCGAAAAAAAACTGTTTCACAATCTGACCACTCAGGGTCTCGCCGTCCCGTCCGCCGGCTGTTTCACCGGCAGCAGTTGCCGCTTGATCAGGATCTGTTCCAACATGGTCTTCGCCCGGGTGTACTGAGATCGACTCGTACTCTCCTCGATCTCAAGCATCTGGCCGATTTCCCGATGCGAGTACCCTTCGATCGCGAACAGGTTCAGCACCGTTCGGTATCCCAGGGGCAGCATCCTGATGCATTCCACCACCTGCTTGGCCTGCATGATGGAGGGTATGTGATCTTCGCGGATCGGCAGGGTGCTGGCATGTATCAGATCCACACTGTCTGCGAACTTGCGGTTCTTTTTCAGGACGTTGATGCAGGTGTGTACCATGATCTTTCGGATCCAGCCTTCAAGCGCTCCCTTGTGCTGGAACTGCCCGATCTGGGTAAAGACCTTGATGAAGCCTTCCTGCAGCATATCCTCCGCATCTTCACGATGCTTCGCATAACGGTAGCAGACAGACAGCATGGCGGGGCTAAAGCGCCGGTAAAGCTCCTGCTGGCAGACGGGATCCCTGCGAATGCATCCCTGTACCATTGCTTCTTCCGTCATGAAATCCTTTTGGTTTCACGAAATATATGACAATTTTCAGAAATGACACGCTGCATCCCTCAATTATAAAACGCAGTTATTTGCTAAATGGTTTCAGTTTCGTTCGCGCCGGAGACGTCTCAGGCGCTTCGGATTGATCCAGAGAAAGGCGCCCGTGAAGGTCAGTCCTCCGAGCAGCAGGGCCGCGAGGGTGGTGTAAGTAAGTTTGCCTGCCTGGTTGTCGATGCCGATCAGTCGGTCGATCAGGGTACCATCATGCAGACGCTCGACCCAGTCCGATCTCCTGACCTCTTTTTTCAGCAGTTGGCCGTTCGTGGCATCGATCTGCAGGGCATGATAGTGTTCGGTGAACGTGAACTTGACCATGCCTTTGTCGGGGCGGACTTCGATCCGGTCCTTTTTGGGGTCCAGGTCTGCACCGATGCTGTCTCTCAGATAAGCAGTGGCCAACCTGTCGAGCGAATCCATGGGCAGCCATCGTTTCATGTCGGTACTGACGCCTCGGGCGTTGTCTGCCATCAGCCATCCGTTGCTGTGTTTCTTCCAACCCAGGAGCAGGCCGGTTGTCGACATGATCGTCATCACTAAAAGCGCGGTCGGCGCCATCCAGCGGTGCAGGGATCTTTGTCTGCGGGTGTTACGGGATATAGCCTGGGATCGTTCCATCATTCAAAAGGCATATCTCAAGGATACGATTAAATTACGACCCGGTGCCACGACACCGGAAGAATAGCTGCGGTAGCGCTGGTCCGTGACATTATCCAGTCCCGCTGTGAGGGTAAGTCCTCGTTCGAAGGTAAAGGCAGATCGGATGGCCAGTGTCTGCCATCCCGGAGCGAAAGGACGACCGGCGGCATCGAGTGCATAGATCTCAGGCTTGGATATCTCTGTCGGGGGCATTTCATCGGCCCGGAGGGCTCCGTTGGCATTCCATGCCAGTTCCATCCGAAGGCGTCTGATCGTGTATTTCAAAATGGCAGCGGCCTGCAGGGGGGGAGCATGCCGCAACGGAACCCGTGCATCTCTGACATCGTCGGTTTCCCACCCCCTTGTCCAAACCCCATCCATCCTGAACGTAAGCCCCTTCATCAGCCGGGCACTGGCCGAAAGTTCGCTTCCCCAGACCCTTGCTGATG
>CANHUK010000138.1 GCA_947463755.1 Chitinophagaceae bacterium | reverse complement strand
GTCAGGTCCGGGGAGATGCGCTCCCAACTGGCACCTTCATTTTCGGTGACGAACAGCGCATTACCGGCGCAGTAAAGTCTTTTCGGGTTGTGCGGTGAGAAGAAGATCGGAAAGTTCCACTGAAAGCGATATTTCAGAACATCCGCTCCTGCACCCATCGGATTGTCGGGCCATACGGTGATGGCGCGGTTCTCGCCGGTACGGTGATCGAGCCGGGAGAGGTATCCGCCGTAATTGCCTCCGTACACGATGTCCGGGTTGAGTGGATCAGCGACGACGTATCCGCTCTCACTGCCGGCTGTTTCCTCCCAGTCCTGTTCGGTGATGGCGCTGCCGTAGGTGGAAGATTTGATGCGGAAGGTGGAGTTATCCTGCTGAGCGCCCAGGATCCGGTAGGGGAACGCATTATCAGTCGATACCCGGTAGATCTGCGATGTGGGCTGGTTCATGTAGGTGCTCCAGTTATTACCGGCGTCGAAACTGACCTGGGCGCCACCGTCGTCGGCCACGATCATCCGGTTGCCGTCGGCCGGGTCGATCCAAAGGTCGTGATGGTCGCCATGCGGGGTGCGGAGCGACTGGAAGGTCTTGCCTCCGTCGCGACTGCGCATGAAGTTGACATTGGGGCAATACACCGTCTGTTCGTTGGCGGGATCGACAAATACTTTGGTGTAATACCAGGCCCGCTGGCGGATGTTGTTATCATTGGACTGCAGCGTCCAGGTAGCGCCGGCATCGGAAGAGGCGAACAGTCCGCCGTCGGCATTCTCGATCAACGCATAGAGTTTATCGGGATTGGAGGGTGCCACGGCCACGCCGACGATGCCCCAGACGCCTTTGGGCAGTCCCCTGGATGCCGTCAGTGACGTCCAGGTCTCCCCGCCGTCGGTGCTTTTCCAGAGGCCGCTGCCATCTCCGCCGCTTTCCAGGCTGTAGGGCGTACGGATCACGCGCCAGGTACCGGCGTAGAGGGTATTCGGATCAACCGGATCGAGCACCAGGTCGCTGGCGCCGGTCTGGTCGTTGACATAGAGTGTGCGCTTCCAGGTCCGTCCGCCATCGGTCGTCTTGAAGACGCCGCGTTCGGTATTCGGTCCGAAGAGATGTCCCACGACGGCAGCCCAAACGATGTCCGGGTTCCGGGGGTGCACGACCAGCCGGATGATGTGTCGGCCATCTTTCAGCCCGATGTTGCGCCAGGAACGGCCGGCATCATCGCTGCGCCAGACGCCGCCGAGGCCTTCGCTGACGTTGCCCCGCATGGTATTCTCCCCTTCTCCGGCATAGACGATCTGTTCGTCGGAGGGGGCGATGGCTACGGCCCCGATGGTGCTGCCGAAATATTTATCGGATATATTTTTCCAGTGGTGACCGCCGTCTGTCGTCTTCCAGACACCGCCGCCGGTGGCGCCGAAGTAGAAGGTGTTGCGCTGGCGCAGGCTGCCGGCTACTGCGGCACTGCGGCCACCGCGCCAGGGGCCGACGAGGCGGTAGTTGACCCCGGAGAGGAGGACGGAATCTGTATTGGGAAGGGGCGCGGCTTTCGGAGCACGCGGCTGGGCGGACAGGCCCGGACAAAGCGCGCCTATGAGGGCGATGAGGATGAAGTTACGCATGCCATGAAGTTACGACTTGGCATGAAATACAAGTGGATCACCAGGATGGGGTGTGGGCAAAAAAAATCCCCCGCTTGCGCGGGGGGCCTGGCAACAGCCACCTCGTTTTCACTTGGCCTAAGGGTACGGACTAAATCGGGCCGGATCATTTGGGGCCGTGCTCAGGAATGCGGATCGGGCAGGACCCGTTTGGGTAACGGGATCACCTGCAGGTCATGCCGCAGAGATGTTTCTTTGAGTTGTTGTCGTATGCTTAGGAGTGACCGATGGTCGGCCGGGGTGTTTGTCAGATGATGTTCAGCTCCTGACGGATGCGCAGCTTGTGCGATTTGCTGACAGGGATACTAACGCCTTTGACGATCAAATTCGTATCCTGCAGGTCATCAACCTGCGACATATTTACAATGTAGGAACGGTGTACTTTCAGAAATCCCATCCCTTCGACCCTGGACTCGATGTTCTTGATGGTGTTATGCGTAATGTATTTGCGTTGTTGGGTCACAAACCTCACGTAGTCGCCCATACTTTCGATATACAGGATGTCCCTGCCTTCGAGGCGGATGAGTTTACCATCGACCTTGATAAAAATATGATCTTCCGCCGGCTCCGGTACATCGGACCTGGCGATCCGAAGCTTTTGCACCGACTCCAGGAACCTGTCGTAGGTGAATGGCTTACGTAGATAATCTGTCACGTTGTACTGAAAGGCATCATAGGCGTATTCCGTCTTGGAAGTGGTAAGGATCACCTGTGGCGGATATTCCAGGCGATCCATGAGCTCGAAGCCTGAGATACCGGGCATCTCGATGTCCAGGAACATCACATCCACCCGATGTTCATCGAGGTAGGCAAGCGCGTCTTCGGCATTCAGGAAATGAGCGGAGATGCCGACGGCAGCGCTGCGCTGGCAGAATCTCATCAGGATGTCTGCGGCCGGTTTAAGATCTTCTACGATGATCCCGGTGTGCATCATGCCCTCAAGCGGTTGAACTCGTTGAGCTTCTGGCACTCTTTCCGGGTCAGGCGATTGGCATCACACATGATCTGGCGCAGATAGTGCCATGCGTTCTCCAATTCTTCCATGCGCCTGTCGGGGACACAGCGATCTTCAAAGTGCTGTACGAGTTCCTGAACGAACAACAATCCCATGTACCCGAAAACGGGTTTCATGCGATGAATGACGCGTCTCAGACTTTCCGTATCCTTCAGGATGACGTGGAGGTCGGCCATAGTGATGGATTCCTCCAGTTGATCCAGCGAAGAGAGGAATATTTCCTCTGCCATCTGTGTGTCACCTGCGTAAAGGTCTTCCAGGAATCTCACATCGAATCCCTCCGAAAAGCGGTAGGCTGAAACTTTGATCGGGTCCGTCATGTGTGCAATTTTTGGCGTTCGCGTATCGTTCAGTGTAGGTCGTACCGGCGTCTTCAGGGCGCCAACCGTATCCAACCCCATGAAAACGTACATATTGGATCTCATAGTATCCATTCCCAGAACATTTTTGGAGAATGGGATACAGACGGAGACGCCGCGTGATCTGCGCAAGCGCATCCTCCGGCTGAATCTCTTCCTGTCATTCTCCCTGATGGTGGCCCTGACGGGGCTCGTGTTCAGTTTCGTCAACCAGCTGTTCATGAGCGCCATGGCCCACCTGGGTGCGGTATTCCTCATTACCGTCGCCTTCTTCCTGGTGAAGGACGGGCATATCAAGGCCTCGAGGATCGTCGGTATCCTGGCGATCAACCTGCACGTGCTGGTCATCAGCCATCTTGAAGGCTACCGGTCAGACACTCACCTGCTCATCTTTCCCCTGCTGCTCTCACTAGTCTTTGTGACCGATATCCGCAGATCCTACGGCGGCATCATACTGGCAGGCCTGGCGACTTTGTCCACCATCCTGCTGATCGTATTGTTCATGCCGTACGAAAACACCCTGCAGAAGATCCCGGACGCCCTATACGAGGATCTGCAACACACGAACCTGGCGATGTCGCTTAGCCTGACAACGATCTTCGCCTTCATTATTCATAAGACGCTGGACAACCATGAACTTAAGATCATGGAGGAGATGAGGCTCTCCGAAACGATCTATGACACTTCGCTGGATGCGGTTTTCATTGTACTGGCGGACAACGGCCATCTGATGGGGTGTAATATCCGGGCGCTGGAGCTCTTTTCGATCGGGAAGAAACAGGATGTGCGCGGGCTTCCGGCCGAGCGAATGCTGGGCATTCAGATGGCACGCAGGCTGGAGACCTACAGGATCGGCGGAGAGGGACAACCTTCCTGGTACGGGAACATGGAACTCGCCCGTCTGCAGGGGGCTCCGTTCCACGCACATGTCAATCTCGTGCCGTTCCTGCATCAGCAGCAGCGGTATATCAAGATCAGCATCCTCGACATCACCGAGATCAAGTCGGCGGAATTCGAGATCATACGTGCCAAGGAACGGGCGGAAAAAGCGACCCGGGTGAAATCCCGGTTCCTGAGTATGATCAGTCACGAACTGCGCACGCCGCTGAACGGGATCGTCGGCACCACCGAACTGCTGATGCAGGAAAAATACCTGGAAACACAAAGGCCATACATGGATGTGCTCCGACATTCATCCGAACACATGCTCCGGCTGATCAACGACATCCTCGACTTCAGCAAGCTGGAGGCCGGCAAGATGGAGCTCGAGAAAGCCCCGTTCAATCTGAGTGCGTTCATTTCCAAGGCCGCAGCTCCCTTTGTACACGACAACGGCACCAATGTCCCGCTCAGTCTGGAGATCGATCCGGCACTGGACACGGAGGTCTGTTCCGATGAACTGCGATTGAATCAGGTGCTGAACAATCTGCTGTCCAACGCCCGGAAATTCACGCCGGAGGGGCATATCACCCTGATCGCCCAACCAGAATCCCGTACCGACACTCAGATCCGGGTTCGATTTGCCGTCAAAGACACGGGCATCGGCATCCCTCCGGGAAGAATCAATAGTATTTTCGAACGCTTCACGCAGGCGGATGCGGAAACGACCCGCAGGTTCGGAGGCACGGGCCTGGGCCTGTCCATCAGCAGACACCTCGTGGAACGTATGGGTGGGTCTTTGAATGTGCAAAGCAAGCCCGCCGCAGGCAGTGAATTCTATTTCACCCTCTGCCTGGAAATAAATATAAAAAGCAGGGAAAAAGAAATGCCGGTACTCCTTACCCCGACGGCTTCCCTGCAAGGACTCAGGGTCATCGTCGCGGAAGACAATCCCGTGAACATGATCGTGGCGCGCCGGTTCCTGCAAAAATGGGATGTGGAAACGATCGAGGCCCGCAACGGCCGGGAACTCGTCGAAATGTATGGGCGCACAACCGTCGATCTGCTGCTCGTCGACCTCGACATGCCCGAGGTGGACGGGGTGCAGGCTGTCGCAGAGATCCGCCGAAGAGATCCCATCATCCCGGTCATTGCATTCACCGCCGCCATCTACGAAAACATTCATGCAGACCTCAGGATGAAGGGCTTCGATGATTTCGTACCGAAGCCCTTCAAGCCGGAGGTGTTATATACCAAGATCCGGGATCTGACGGGTTATCGCGACTTAGCGCCCTCGCGGTAAAGGCTTGACCTCAAGGGACACTGAGACGCCAGGTTCCAGCCACTTAAATGCGTTTATTGAGGAGGTTAAAACACAGAACAGCAAGGTTCCTCGGAAGCCTCGGAATGACAGTGCGGGGGAGTACGTTTAATTTGAAATGTAAACATTGAATGACAACCCTCCCACATTGTCATTCCGAGCGGAGCGAGGAACCTTGCCTTTTTCATACCGAATCATGATACATTTTAACGCTTCATGCCCACTATACTTCTAAGGCAAGGTTCCTCGGAGGCCTCGGAATGACAGTGCGGGGGAAAGAAAGCACATGTCTCGCTTTCATGTTTTCATGCAATAGAACCAAACCGCGCCGTCATCCTGAGCGGAGCGAAGGACCTTGTATTTACCTAGCGCCCTCGCGGTAAAGGCTTGACCGCAAGGGCGC
>CANHUK010000137.1 GCA_947463755.1 Chitinophagaceae bacterium | reverse complement strand
TACTGTACCGATCGGTATGCCGGCATCGATCCTGACTTTTGATACTACCCGCTTCCAGAAAAACAGACTGGGGCTGGCCCAGTGGTTGCTTGACCGCCGGAATCCGCTGACAGCCAGGGTCTTCGTGAACCGCATCTGGCAGGAATTCTTTGGCAAGGGCCTGGTGAAGACCGCCGGAGACTTTGGCATGCAGGGCGATCTGCCAACACATCCGGAACTGCTGGACTGGCTGGCGAGTGATTTTCGTGACAATGGCTGGGATATCAAGCGGCTGGTGCGCCAGATCGTGACATCCGCCACTTACAGGCAACACGCAACCAGGGATCGGAAAAAACTGGAAAAAGATCCCGACAATCGTTTCTACTCTTATGCACCGCGACTGCGTATGACGGCGGAACTCACCCGGGATCATATACTGGCCAGCAGCGGCCTGCTGGTCCCCACCATTGGCGGCCCGAGTGTGAAGCCTTATCAGCCCCGGGACATCTGGGAATCCACCACATCCGGAAGGGGTGAGCTTGCCCGGTATGTGCAGGATCATGGCGAAAAGCTCTATCGCAGGGGCATGTATACCTTCATCAAACGTACGGCTCCCCCACCCTCCATGCTGATCTTCGATGCCAGTAACCGCGATCAGTGCGAGGTGACCCGGCTACGCACCAATACGCCGTTGCAGGCACTGGTGATGCTGAACGATCCGCAGGTACTGGAAGCATCGCGCGTGCTCGCCGGGAGACTGCTGTCCACCGGAAAAACCGAAGACGTGCTCCTCGAAGAGGCTTTCCGACGGATCTTATGCCGCAAGCCGTCCGACAAGGAACGCGGTGCACTGAAGGAATATCATGCGGCGGAATTGTCGAGATTCAGCGCAGATCGTGAAAGAGCGCGGAAATTCATCCGCATCGGAGAATACCCTGCAGCGGAAGGGCTCGATCCCGTGAGGCATGCTGCCCTGATGCAGGTCATACACATGATGTACAATCTGGAAGAAACCACCGTAAAATCCTGACCGAACATGAGTGAATACAATAAATTCAGACTGAACCATACCCGCAGGCATTTTCTCACCCGCGCGGGCTTGGGTATTGGCAGCATCGCCCTTGGCTCTTTGCTCGCCCCCGGCATGTTCGGGCGTAAACAGGAAGAGTTGGAAAGCCTGCCCCTTGGTGTGGCCCAGTTTGCACCGAAGGCCAAACGCATCATCTATCTTTTTCAGAACGGAGCCCCTTCGCAGCTGGAAACCTTCGATTACAAGCCCAAACTGAATGAGATGATCGGCCAGGATCTGCCTGCCTCCATTCGAATGGGACAGCGCCTGACAGGGATGACCGCCAACCAGGAGAAATTTCCTCTGGTAGGTTCCGCATTCGAATTCAAACAACATGGTCAATCAGGCGCATGGGTTTCGTCCATGTTCCCGCACATGGCCTCCATCGCAGACGACATCTGCATCATTAAAACCATCCACACAGAAGCCATCAACCACGACCCGGCGCTGACCTTCTTTCAGACGGGAGCCCAGCAGGGTAACCGCCCGAGCATGGGCGCCTGGATGAGTTATGGACTCGGGAGTGAAAACAGGAACCTTCCCGCTTATTGCGTGCTGCTTTCCCGCGGCCGGGGCAATGGCCAGGGTGTTTACTCCAAACTGTGGACGAACGGATTCCTGGACAGCATCCACCAGGGTGTGGTATTCAGCAGCGGGGAAGATCCGATCCTGTATCTGAACAATCCAGAAGGCCAGGACCGGACATCCCGCAGAGACATGCTCGATCAGCTGTCGAAGTTGAACACCATGGCCTTCGAACAATTCGGAGATCCCGAGATCCAATCGAAGATCCAGCAGTACGAGATGTCTTACCGCATGCAGACGGCCGTGCCGGAATTGACGGACCTCTCCAAGGAAGCCGATCATATCATCCGCATGTATGGACCGGAATGCCTGGTGCCCGGTACCTATGCTGCCAACTGCCTGCTGGCGCGGAAGCTGTCTGAATCAGGTGTCCGATTTGTTCAGCTTTATCATCAGGGCTGGGACCAGCATGGCAATCTGGTCGGAGAAATGCCTTTACAGGCTCAGGATGTGGATCGTGCTTCCGCTGCACTGGTCAAGGACCTCAAACAGCGCGGACTTCTCGACGAAACCCTGGTCATCTGGGGTGGAGAATTCGGACGCACCAATTATTGCCAGGGAAATCTTGGTAAGGATAACTATGGTCGCGACCACCACCCCAAATGTTTCAGCATCTGGATGGCAGGAGGCGGCATCAAACCCGGCATGGTCTATGGTGAAACCGATGAATTTGGCTACAATATCGTCAAGGATCCGGTCAGTGTACACGACTTCCACGCAACCATACAGCATCTGATGGGGATCAATCACGAACAACTGACCTACAAGCATTTGGGCCGCAGATACCGGCTGACAGATGTAGCCGGTCAGGTCATTCCCGGCATCCTGGCCTGATCATAAGCCTTCAACGTAATCACCCAGCGCATCCCGATGACTCGGGATCTCGTCAATCGTGTCCGGCATGAGAAGTTTCGAACGCATCATCTCCAATATTGTCTTCAGCCTCTGCGCCCTGTTGCTGACCGCCGCTGTCTTCAGGCCGCAGCTCGAACTGCCCGCTTGGCTGCAGGCTTCCGGCCGGCTGCATCCGGTACTGCTCCATTTTCCATCGGCACTCCTGCTGCTGATGTTGCTGGCCATCCTTTTTCGTGCACGATGGACGAACATCCCTGAATTCAGGACGCTTTTCGGAAAGGGTTTGCTGTTGACAAGCCTCGCAACCGTCCTGACAGCACTGAGCGGTGTTTTCCTTTCATTGGCAGACGGATACGATGCTGATCTGTTAACGCGACATCTTTGGCTAGGAACCTTCACGGCCATTCTGTCTTATGTCATCTGGCAGTTATGGACGTCTGATGGATTGGCGCCATCCTGGCTGAACCTTGCATCGGTCGCCGGTGTCCTCAGCCTCGTGGTGGGTAGTCATTTTGGCGGGACGCTGACGCATGGATCTGATTTTCTTAGTTTCTCCTCCAACGAGGAAGATGAACCGGGTCAGGTCCGGCGTCCGCCGGTAACAGACAGTACCGCTATCTACCTGGCGGCGGTTCAACCCCTGCTCCAGGCCAAGTGCTATGCCTGCCACAACGAAAACAAGGCTAAGGGTGGTTTGGTGATGTCCGATATCCGGAAGATGATGGAAGGCGGAAAATCCGGAGCCATGTGGGTGGCAGGGGATCCCGACAACAGCCTGATCATTGAAAGGCTGTTGCTCGACATGCAAGATCGTAAACACATGCCCCCCAAAGGTCGTCCCCAATTGACCGCGGAAGAAATTGAACTGCTGCATAGATGGATCGCCGCCGGTGCCGACCTGAAAAAACCCTTCAATGCACTGGCCGAAACAGACAGCCTGCGCACCCTCGCTTATGGCCTCGCGACCTCCGCTCCGTCCGTTCAACCTTCGGGAAAGGCCTATGATTTTGAACCAGCCAATGCCGGAGATCTGAAGGCGCTGAATGGCCCCTTCCGCGTCATCTACCCGGTGGATTATAAGTCTCCCGCCCTCAGCGTCGCTTTCTTTGTGGCCGCTGAATACAAGCCTGCCATGCTGGAAGAATGCCGGAAGATCAGCGAGCAGATCGTCTCCCTCAAGCTGACATCCATGCCGGCCGGAGATGACGCCCTGGATGTCATTTCGGGCTTCAGGCACCTGGAACTCCTGGACCTCAATGGCACCCGCCTGTCAGGTAAAGGGTTGGAAAAGTTGGCAGAGCTGAAACATCTGGAACAGATCAGCCTCTCTAATACACAGGTGTCTGCAACTCAGTTGGAAAAACTGGCCAGCATATCCAGCCTGAAGAAGGTATATATCTGGAGGACGAAAGCGACGGAAGAAGAAGTGACGGCCCTGAGAAAAAATCACCCCGCCATTCTTTGGGAATCGGGCTACCAGCCGGATGCGTCCGAAGAACTGACCCTGACGACTCCATTGGCGAAAGACCGGGATAAGATGGTTTTTTCCAAAGGGGAATTGTTCGAGATCAGGCACCCGATGGCAGGTGTCACCCTTCGGTATACCACCGACGGCACGGAACCTGACAGTCTGAACAGCCCGGTATATAAGGGGCCTATCACCATCAACGGACATACCCAGCTGAAAGTGATCGCCGTGATGCAGGGCTGGAAAAAAAGCTCAGTGGCCAATTTCAGTCTCTTCTCCCGGGGCATTGCGCCTTCGACTTCATACCTGCTGACTCAACCCGAAAATCGTTACAAGGCCCTGGGCGTAGTGAGTCTTGCTGACGGACTGAAGGGCGAAAGCCGGAATGTGCTGCTGAACTGGCTCGGATTTCGAGAGGTGCCTTTCATCGCCCAGTTTCGTTTTGATGGCGGACAGGAACTCCGGCGCGTCACACTCAGTGTGGCCGAAAACCACGGACAGTACATCTTGCCCCCCACCAAGGTCACAGTTTGGGGTGGAGAGGATTCAGCCAGCTTATCCATCCTGGGCAAACTGACACCTGAAATGCCTGTCAAGGGAGGCCCCGCCATGAACAAGATATTGAATGTGGACATCCCGCCAGGCCGCTACCGGTTCATACGGGTGCAGGCCGATCCGATCCGATCCCTTCCGGCATGGCATCGCGGCAAGGGCGATAAAGGCTGGGTATTCGTAGATGAGGTGTTCTTCGAATGATCCGTCGAACGCGACCGGCTCTTTCGTATCTTCACATCCTTGATCGCACCACATTCCATACAGGAGGTTCTGAATCGTATTGACATCATTGATGTCATCGGTGAATTCGTCAAACTGAAGCGCAGAGGAAACAGTCACCTGGGTCTTTGCCCTTTCCATAACGAAAAGACTCCCTCGTTTACCGTCTCCCAAACCAAAGAGCTTTATAAGTGCTTCGGTTGCGGCCGCAGTGGCAACACCATCGGATTTCTCATAGAGCATGAGAAATACTCCTATGTGGAGGCCATCCGCTGGCTCGCTACGCGCTACAACGTGGAGTTGGAAGAGACAGAAACCTCCCCTGAACAGCGCCAGCGGGCACAGCTTTCCGAGAGTCTTTTCATCCTCAACAAATTTGCGCGGGACTATTTCAGTCAACAACTCTTCGATACGGACAAGGGGCGAGACATTGCCTATTCGTACCTGGTGGAGCGCGGCTTTACCGAAGAGACGATGCGCACCTTTCAGCTGGGGTACTGTCCGGATGATCGCGATGGTTTCTCCCGGGCCGCGCTCAACGCCCAGTTCAACCCGGAGATCCTGCAGAAGAGCGGCCTCTCGGTCTTGCGCGATGACAGGCCGGTTGATAATTATCGCGGGCGTATCATCTTTCCCATTCATAACCAAAGCGGGAAGGTCATCGGCTTCGGTGCACGCGTGATCGGCAAGAACGACCGGGCTCCGAAGTACATCAACACACCGGAGAACGACCTGTACGTGAAAAGCAGGATCCTCTATGGATCCTATTTCGCCCGGCATGCCATCGACAAGCAGGACGAATGCCTGCTCGTGGAGGGTTACACCGATGTGATCTCCCTCTATCAGGCGGGTGTGGAGAATGTGGTAGCGTCCGGAGGCACCTC
Organism: Chitinophagaceae bacterium; assembly: GCA_947463755.1. Taxonomy (GTDB): domain Bacteria; phylum Bacteroidota; class Bacteroidia; order Chitinophagales; family Chitinophagaceae; genus Pollutibacter. The sequence goes on along the minus strand of CANHUK010000137.1, from coordinate 24 downwards.
GCTTACGGTCGATCAGCTGCGCCT
>CANHUK010000136.1 GCA_947463755.1 Chitinophagaceae bacterium | reverse complement strand
ATGTCTTTCCTGAACCAGTGACTCCGAGTAGTGTCTGACAAGGCTCGTTATCGTTAAGTCCTTCAACGAGCTGCCGTATGGCTTCCGGCTGATCACCTGCCGGAGTGTATTCGGATCTGAGCTGGAAGGGCATGATGAATACGTTGAAATTTCAAATTGTGTTCCTATCCGGAAGATTTCGTTATCTATTGCGGATGATAATTACTGTCCTCTGACATGTTTTGGAAAACCTTCATTCAGATGGAATGGTTCACACTTTCCGGCTGACGTATTCTGAATAATCGGGAATGATGGCCTCGTACGCTTCGTGAAACAGTTTGGAGGTCAGCATGAAATCTGCGGTAGATCTGTCGCAGGCGAACGGAATATTCCAGGTAACGGCCACGCGCAGCAGCGCTTTGATATCCGGATCATGGGGTTGTGCTTCCATTGGGTCCCAGAAGAAGATGAGGATGTCGATCTTATCCTCTGCGATCATGGCTCCGATCTGCTGATCTCCTCCGAGTGGACCACTCAGCAGTCGTTTGACGGGTCTGTCTAATTTTTCTTCCAGCATTTTCCCTGTCGTTCCTGTGGCCACGAGTTCATGCCTGAGTAATGCTGTTTTGTTATATTCTGCCCAATCGATCAGGTCTTTCTTTTTGTTGTCATGGGCAACGAGTGCGATCCTTTTTCTGCCTGACATTTTTCGGGTCTGCTGCATCTTATTCGTCTGTTCTTTGCGGTAAGCTAATAAAAAAACCGCATCCTGAGGGATGCGGTCGTACTCACCAACCCATTGACAAGTACAAATGATCATGCGTTCTGCATTTCCTTGATCTTTTCGCGGATTTTTCCTTCGAGTTCGAGGGCAAGTTCCGGATTATCGATGAGGAGTTGTTTGACGGTATCCCTTCCCTGTCCCAATTTGTCACTATTGTAACTGAACCAGCTGCCGCTTTTGGTGACGATGCCGAGTTCAACGCCCATATCGATGATCTCACCGGTTTTCGAGATTCCTTCGCCGTAAACGATGTCGAATTCTGCGGAGCGGAAGGGGGGTGCCACCTTGTTCTTCACCACTTTCACTTTTACGCGGTTGCCGATGGCTTCATCTCCGTCCTTGATCTGTGCCTGACGGCGGATGTCGAGTCGAACGGATGCATAGAATTTAAGGGCGTTACCGCCGGTGGTTGTTTCCGGGTTGCCGAACATGACACCGATCTTCTCCCTAAGCTGGTTGATGAAGATGCAGATGGTGTTTGTTTTGCTGATGGTGGCCGTCAGTTTGCGGAGTGCCTGGCTCATCAGTCGTGCATGCAGGCCCATTTTACTGTCTCCCATTTCGCCTTCGAGTTCTGCCTTGGGCACAAGTGCGGCAACGGAATCCACTACCACTACATCGACAGCGCCGGAGAGGATCAGGCGGTCGGCGATTTCAAGGGCCTGTTCGCCGTAGTCGGGCTGAGAGATCAGCAGATTGTCGACATCCACACCCAGTTTTCTGGCATATGCACTGTCGAATGCGTGTTCTGCGTCGATGATGGCACAGATGCCACCTTTCTTCTGTGCTTCGGCTATGACGTGGATGGCCAGGGTGGTCTTACCGGAACTTTCTGGACCATATATTTCCACTACGCGTCCTTTGGGCAGACCACCGATCCCCAATGCCACATCGAGACCCAGGGAGCCGGTCGAGATGACCTCCTGCTGCTGTTCGCCTTTCTCATTCATCATCATCACACTGCCTTTTCCAAAATCCTTATCTATCTTATCGAGTGTGAGTTTGAGTGCCTTGAGTTTTTCGCTGTTTGACATGGGGTTTTGTTTGGTGGTCATTGAATAATGTCAAACGAAGGTAGGATTTTTTGAAATTAACCACTAATTTTTTTAGCATTTTATCCACTAATTTCTTTAGTATTTTGCACGGATCAGCGTGTTGAGAACATCGTGCGTATCCGGGAGAAAGACGTCCTAAAACTGTGAAAGCCCTTATATCCAAACAAAAATGCGTTTACCGGGGTTGCAATGCGTCTTTTTTAGGACATTTGTTCAAAACATACATTCATGAAAAGATATCTGATCGTGTTTGCAGCGGTAATGATTTCGGGATTGGCCAGTGCTCAGGATCCGGTTTCCGCTCAGAAGGGTGTCACCTATGGCGCCGGTACCAGTGTCGAGGGGGATCTGCTTTCTGCCGACATCCTGCCTTCTCGTCTTCAGAAGGATAAATATGCCGGGAAGGTAACCGGAAAGGTCGTTGAGGTTTGCCAGGAGAAGGGTTGCTGGATGAAGTTGCAGAAATCTGATGGTGAGCCCCTGATGGTCAAGTTCAAGGACTATAAGTTCTTCATGCCTAAGGACATTGTCGGAAAGGACGTGGTGCTGGAGGGTCAGGCTGTCATAAAGGAGGTTCCGGTCAAACAACTGAAGCATTATGCCAAGGATGCCGGAAAGTCGCAGGAGGAGATCGATAAGATCAAGGAATCAAAGCGGGAGATCCAATTTGTTGCGGCTGGCGTGCTGGTCCTTTGACATCATATTTGGCAGTCAATATGGAAACGGCATCCCACGGATGCCGTTTTTTTATCCCGTACGGGTGAATGATCGGAAAATGCTGTGGCAAAATGCCTAATTTCAATAGCCAAGCGCATGACCCTTTCAATCGTCATAGTCAATTATAATGTCAGGTACTTTCTGGAGCAGTGTTTGCGCTCCATAGTGCCTTCAGCCATCGGCATTGTGCACGAGGTGATCGTGGTGGACAATGCTTCCACGGACGGCAGCAGGGAATATCTGGAATCCCGATTTCAGTGGGTCAGGTTCATCTGGAACCGTGAAAACCGGGGATTTGCCGTAGCTAACAATCAGGGATTGGCAGAGGCCAGGGGTCAGTTCATTCTTTTCCTGAACCCGGACACTCTCCTGTCCGAGGAGAGTTTATCATCCTGCATCGATCATTTCAGAAAGAATGTGAAAGCGGGTGCGATCGGTATCCGGATGCTGGATGGTTCCGGCAGGTTTCTTCGGGAGAGCAAGCGGTCGTTTGTGACACCGATGACAGCATTTTACAAACTGACCGGCCTGGCACGACTTTTCCCCAGGTCTCCCATTTTTGCCAGATATCATCAGGGTCATCTGGATCCTTTGAAGAATCATCAGACCGAGGTGCTGGCCGGTGCATTCATGATGGTCAGAAAATCGGTGCTGGAGAAGACCGGCGGATTCGATGAGCGGTTTTTCATGTACGGCGAGGATATCGATCTGTGTTATCGGATCCGTCAGGCCGGTTTTGAGAACCATTATCTGTCCAATCCACCCATCATTCATTTCAAGGGGGAGAGTACGAGCAAGCACACCCTGAGGTATGTCCGCATGTTCTATGGTGCCATGGCCATATTCGCCAGAAAACATTATGGTGGATGGCGTGCGGGATTTCTTACGGCCTGCATTCATGTCGCCATCTGGCTGAGGGCGCTGGCCACGGTGCTTCTGATCCCATTTCGTCGACATTTAATGCGTTTTTTCAGGTCTATCGCCAGTCTTACCACCTCTGTGCTTGATGCCGCCACCGACGGGAGGGGGCAGATCCTGATCGCTGCAGACACACATCAGTATCAGCGCATCGTAAACGGGATCAGGTCCGATGCGGGCAGTTGGATCCCGGGCAGGATCGCGCTGGAGGACAGAAAGCACGCCCGTACTTCCAAGGTGGATGGCATCCGTAATATCCTCCGGCGGATGCATGCGCGGGAGCTCATTGTTAGTCCGCCGGCCTGCACATATACCGAGTTCATTGGCATACTGGATGGTATTGACATTCCCTGCAAATTTTCCATCAGTGCCGTTGGGTCTGACAGCATCATTTCATCCGGGCATGCCAGCCCGGTTGAAGAATCTTGAATCTTACTCATCCAAAAGCCTTCAACCTTTGTTAATAAGGTGTTGCCACCGGCCACTTCGGTTGATTATTGTGGGCAATGATATAACTTGCGGACAATGTCCATATTCGAGATACATCTTCCACAGACGATCGCGAAGGCCCTGAAGTTACCTACGAATTCACCCAAGCGACAGCAGATCCGTGTGCTCAGGAAATTGCTCAGGAAGGCCCGTTTGACCGAATTCGGCCGTCAATACAGATTCGACGAGATCCTTGCAAGTAAACATCCGGGCAGAAAATTCCAGGATCTGGTACCAGTATCTGACTATAGTGGTATTCATGCTGAGTGGTGGCATAGGACGCTGAAGGGGGAACATGACATCTGCTGGCCCGGAAAGATCAAATATTTCGCACTCAGTTCCGGCACATCGGAGTCCGCGAGCAAGTATATCCCCATCACCAATGAGCTGATGTTCGGCAACCGCGTTGTAATGCTTAAGCAGTTGCTTTCACTCCGAACCTATGAGTCGATCAGCTGGAAGCAGGTGGGTCGAGGGTTTCTAATGTTGGGCGGCAGTACCGACCTGCAGCGCGGGCCGGGATATTATGCCGGAGATCTGAGCGGCATCACGGCCAAAAAGGTGCCCTTCTGGTTTTCTCCCTTTTATAAGCCGGGCAAACACATTGCGCAGAAGCGGGATTGGAATGAGAAACTGGAGGATATTGTGCGGGAGGCTCCCAATTGGGATATTGGATTCGTCGTTGGTGTGCCGGCCTGGATCCAGATGTGCCTTGAGATGATCATCGAGCGTTATGGTCTGAAGAATATACATGAGATCTGGCCGCGCTTGAATGTCTTTGTGCATGGTGGCGTGGCCTTCGAGCCATATAAGAAGGGGTTCGAAAGACTGTTGGCGAGGCCGCTGACCTATATCGAGACCTATCTTGCTTCTGAGGGTTTCATCGCTTTTCAGGACCGTGAGCATTGCAGTGGCATGCGACTGGTTACGAACGAGCATATTTTCCTTGAGTTCGTTCCTTTCGATGACGATCATTTCGATTCCGAAGGCCAAATGCGTCCGCACTCGCGTCCCCTGATGATCCACGAGGTGGAGGAAGGCCGCGACTATGCGATCCTGCTATCCACCGCAGCGGGCGCCTGGAGATATCTGATCGGGGACACGGTCCGTTTCACCGACAAGGAGCGTTGCGAGATCATCATCACCGGCAGGACCAAGCATTTTCTCAGTCTGGTCGGAGAACACCTTAGCGTTGACAATATGAATCACGCCATTCAGTATGCCGGTGAGCAGATGAATGTGGTATTACCTGAATTCACGGTACTTGGGGTTCATCATGATACGCTCTTTGCCCATCATTGGTATGTCGGCTGTGATGAACCTGTTGATAAGGACCGCTTGCGCGACATCATCGACGGGAAGCTCATGGAACTGAACGATGATTACGCGGTAGAGCGTAAAAGTGCGCTCAAAGCGGTCAAACTGGATGTGCTGCCGGTTCAGTCGTTCATGGAGTTCATGCGTTTGAAAGGTAAGATCGGCGGACAGCACAAGTTTCCGAGGGTCTTGAAGGGTAAGATACTGGACGAGTGGCAGCGGTTCGTATCCACCGGAACGATCTGATGCATGCCCGTTATTTCGAAGATTTGAAAACGATCCATGACGGAAGCCATCATCAAGGGGTTGGGATTGGGTTTGATCCTCATGTTGTCCGTGGGGCCTGTCATCTTTGCGATCATCAAACAGAGTATCAACAACGGGCCACCCGGTGGATT
>CANHUK010000135.1 GCA_947463755.1 Chitinophagaceae bacterium | reverse complement strand
TGGAATTGGGAGGATGCGGCCTACCATATGGATGGCGGCCTGCATTTCCGGATGCCCAGTCTCTTCAGCCGTCCCAGCCGTTTCGGGGGCTTTGGTCGTCGCGGTCCGGGTGCCGAACCCGAGGGAGATCCCGTCAAACGGGCACTGGAAGAGATCGACCAGGTGAAGGCACTGTTACGCGAAGCCAAGGCTTATGCCGCGAAGCCCAGCGTTACAGAACCCAACCTCAAACTGGAGGCCATGCGTGGTCTGTTCGATCGCTCGAAGAAGTTCTACATCCATTGCGATGTGGTGCGTGAAATCCTCGTCGCCATTGATTTTGCCAAGGAATTCGGCCTGGATGTGGTCATCGTCGGCGGAAGTGAAAGCTGGCAAGTGGCCGATCTGCTAAAGCTGCACAAGATCCCCGTCATCATCGACCAGATGCACGAACTGCCCACCTTGAGCGATGATGATATCGACCAGACCTATAAGATCGCCACACAACTTCAAAAGGCCGGCGTACTCTTCGCCATCAATGATTCCGACAGCCAGCACCGGGGCAAGAACCTGCCGTTCAACGCCGGAACCGCCGCCGCGTATGGACTGACGAAAGAGGAGGCCCTGTCTGCCATCACGCTCAACGCTGCCCGCATTCTCGGCATCAGCGACCGGACCGGCTCCATAGAAACCGGAAAGGATGCGAACATTGTCATCAGTGTGGGGGATATCCTGGACATGCGGACCAGCATCATCACACACGCATTCATCCAGGGCCGTCAGATCGATCTGACAGATAAGCATAAGCAGCTCAACCAGCGCTACATGCAGAAGTACGGCCTTCAGTGATCATCGAAAGCCTCTCAAAAAAAGGCAGCGCACCATCTTAAGTGCGCTGCCTTTTTTTATGTCCGATGGCATCATAACGGTAATGCATAACCGAAAACCTCCGATCCTCAGGATGTTTATTGGATCCTGGGGCGGTCGAAGAACAGGAACTTTTTCACGGCCTGGTCAAATTCGGACCAGTGGTCTGTTTCCGCCGTGAGGGCAAGCACACTGCAAGTGGGCATCTCATCGACCCTTGCAACCCCCTGAGCATTTGCATAGACGGTGATGCCCGGGTTGTGACCGAACAGGGCAACGGTGTCGGCTGCGTCGGGCAGGCTATTCACCACCCTGGAGATATCAATGGCGTCAGCCAGATAAAGTTCGGGGACCTCGATCGTGGGCACTCCCTCTCTTTCATATCGTTCTGAAAATGCCCTGGCGGTTTTTCGCGCCCGACGGGCAGGACTGGTGACGATCCGCTGGATCCGAAGTCCCTTTTCATGGACCCGCTCCGCCATGTTCAGCGCGTCACGCTTTCCACGCTCATTCAGCGGCCGGTCGAAGTCGTCTTCATAGGCGGCCTTCCAGTCGCTTTTGGCATGTCTAATAAGAATGAGCGTTTTCATGTTATCGTCATTGGTATGCGGTGCAAAGAAAATATTACATGTCCGAATGACCAAGTAATGCGGGGCGCCCGGCTTCATCCCGGGTGTATCCATATGGAATTTCGTACCTTTGCCGTGAAAAAATTCACAAATATGTCCCTGATCGTTGTCGGTTCCATGGCTTTTGACCAGATAGAGACCCCTTTCGGAAAAAGTGACCGCATCGTGGGCGGAGCCGCGACATATATCGCATGGAGCGCCTCCCAGCTGGTGCAGCCCGTCAACCAGATCTCGGTCGTTGGTGGCGACTTCCCCCAGGAGGAGCTGGATGCACTGGCTGCAAGGGGAGTGAATCTCGAAGGGGTCCAGGTCAAAAAAGACCAGCGCTCCTTCTTTTGGGCCGGTCGATATCACATGGATATGAATTCGAGGGATACGCTGGAGACGCAACTGAACGTGCTGGCCGACTTCGAACCCGTCGTACCCGACAGCTATCAGGACAGTGAATTCCTCATGCTGGGTAACCTGGCACCGGCCGTTCAGCACAGTGTGATCCGGCAGATGCGCCGGAAACCGAAGCTTACGGTACTCGATACCATGAATTTCTGGATGGAGTCTGCCATGCCGGATCTGGAGCGCGTGTTGCAGGATGTCGATGTGCTGCTGATCAACGACAGCGAAGCCCGCCAGCTCAGCGCACAGTACTCTCTGGTCAGGGCTGCCCGTGAGATCATGAAAATGGGTCCAAAGTACCTGGTCATCAAAAAGGGTGAACACGGAGCCCTGCTCTTCCATGAAGATCTCGTGTTCGTGGCACCGGCCCTTCCGCTGGAAGAGGTGTTCGATCCCACCGGAGCCGGTGACACCTTCGCCGGCGGCTTCATCGGCTACCTGGCCCGCACCCGGGACATCTCTTTCGAAAATATGAAATCCGCGGTGATCGTCGGATCTGCTATGGCTTCGTTCAGTGTGGAGAAATTCGGAACCACCCGCATGAAGGAGATCGATAAGTCGGATGTTGAGTCCAGGATCCGCCAGTTCATCGACCTGGTCAATTTCGAGATCCAACTTACCTGATCCGCCGTATTCTTTTGTAACCTGATCGGCTCTGTTTTTATTTGCGGCGGAACTCCTTGTTCGGAATCCTACCGGTAAGCGACCAGGAAAGGGAGCCGCCACACCCTTGTTCGTCCCCGATTGTCCGCTACCTCCGCCCACAACACGCAGGGGCCGGCAGCCATCGGATGTCCCCCATCACGCAGCCCGTTCCAGCTGATCTCTCCTGATGCGCCCGCGAGCCCGTTTCGCAGGAGGGTCTTGATCGTTCTGCCCTGTATGTCCAGCACACGCAGTGACATTGTATTGCCGGTGGCGGGAAATCGCCAGGAGACGGTCAACATATCATTTATTCCGTCAAGATCGGGCGAAATGACACCGTTAGACAGGCGCACTTCGCCCGGCAGGCTGTCAACAACCATGTACTGGCTGTTCCGGGCCGTGGGTGTTCCGTATCCGGAGGTGGAGGAAGCGGAATGCCAGTTGCCCGGTGAGGAAGTCGGCGATGCGGGCCGTACCCTTTCCAAAGCGACGCCCTCTCTTTCTCCAAGCAGCGGAAAGTGAAGGTCTTCATCATAGTTGAATCTGTCGAGTTCCCTGCCCATGTTATCGAGCACCACCACGCATCCCGCATCATCCGGAAAGGACGGCAGGGTACCCATCTTCCAAAGCCATGCACGTTCCCTCACGAAATAATCCCGCATGACGGCACCCGGATCCGTGGTGCAAACGATGTGGTCACCCGGAAATATGAGCCGCGGGTTTGAATGCAGTGGTTTCAGGTTGGCCGCCACACCCCCGTTCTGTGCATTTCCGATATGCATGGCAACCGCATCCAGGATACCCGGACCGAGATTGATCAACTCTACATAGTCTGCCCCGCCCGGTCGCGGATCGAAGAGTAGTTCATTGATCCTCAACTGCCCGCTGACCGCGAGTCCCGGTCTTCCTGTTTTCAGGACGACGGGTGTGGAGATCGCATTGCCCTGGCAGTCGCGGAGATCCCTGACCGTGAGTGCATAGACGATGTCCCTTCGCAGCGGCCGGTCAAACATCAATGTCACCCGGTCAAAGAACGGAGGCATGGTCAGGGCTCTTACGACACGCGGTGCACCATCCTGCAATGTGTATGCATTTGTCCGTGCGGCGGTCAGGCTGTCGAGCCCCTCGTCAAACAGCACAACCACCGTGAGGCTGTCAACCGACCAGGTGCGTACCGGCCCGGGTGGAGTCATATCAGCGCGCACACCGTTGACGCTGTTATTCCTTCCCGGAGTGCCTCCCTCGGGTGAGACACTGGCGGCCCAGTTTTCGGAACCATGACATGGAAATCCCGGATCGATCATCTCCAGCGACCATCCGCCGGCTTCCTTCAGCGGATTCCGGTAGTTCGCCGCTTCAAACTTCAGTGCATGGATGACTGCGCCTTCGGGCGACAGCAATACGATCTCATCTTCATCATTGTCGATGGAAGGAAATGAATTCAGGCCGACCACCCGCCCGAAACTGGCGAATAAGGGTGCATGAGTTTTTGAACAAAGGACGAGCAAGCTGTCGGGCGGCAATATGATCCCCGATCCGATGATGCCGCTGGACGAGCCGTCGGTGATCCTGCAACCTTCGAGGCGCAGCGCGCGTTTCGACCTGTTTTTCAGTTCGATGTATTCTGCTGCCGGAAGGCCGACCACGGGTAGCGGATCAGCCATGATCTCCGTCATCACCACTTCAAATCTTTGCACCGGCTGGCAGCACGCGGAACAGCAACGCAGTGTAGCCACGATCAGGATCATCCAGCATTTCATACCTGCAAGCTATCTTCCGGAGCGGCCCCCTTCCAAGGTCGAATAACATTTATTTGGCGGAAAAATACAGTCCCGTTACCTTTATACCACCAATGAACCTGACGAAAAAACATACAAAGAAGTGCAAAAAACATTCCGCCCGGCTGGAAGGTTAGTACTTTTAGTATGTGTTCACATAAGTAAAAGCCTTCCGATACCGGGAGGCTTTTTGTTTTACAACCATCATCAAACCCCTTAAGAAAGAAAAAAGCATGAAAGTAGCAGTCGTAGGCGCCACCGGCCTGGTGGGTACAAAAATGTTGCAGGTGCTCGCAGAGCGAAATTTCCCTGTGGAGGAACTGATCCCGGTGGCTTCCGAGCGTTCCGTGGGCAAGACCGTTGAATTCAAGGGTAAATCCTTTGCTGTTGTCGGTTTTGCGGATGCCATCGCCGCCAGGCCCGATGTGGCCATCTTCTCTGCAGGAGGCAGCACCTCCCTGGAACTCGCCCCGCAGTTCGCCGCCGCCGGTATCACCGTGATCGACAATTCCTCCGCCTGGCGCATGGATCCCACCAAGAAACTCGTGGTACCCGAGATCAATGCCCATACCCTTACCCGGGATGATAAGATCATCGCCAATCCCAACTGTTCGACCATTCAGATGGTGGTGGTATTGAATCCCCTGCACAAACGTTATGGCATTCGCCGCGTGGTCGTGTCAACCTATCAGAGCGTGACCGGTACGGGTAAGAAGGCCGTCGATCAGCTGATGGGCGAACGTCGCAAGGCCGTCGCCGGTTCCGAAGATAGTTATCCGATGGCCTATGCCTATCCCATCGACCTGAATGTCATCCCCCAGATCGACGTGTTTCTCGACAACGGGTATACTAAGGAGGAGATGAAGATGACCAACGAGACCAAGAAGATCATGGGTGATGATTCGATCCGCGTGACCGCCACTACGGTCCGGATCCCGGTAATGGGTGGTCACAGCGAAAGCGTGAACATCGAATTTGAACATGATTTTGATCTGGCTGAAGTACGCGAAATCCTCTCCGCGGCACCGGGTGTCGTCGTGGTCGACGATCCCGCCCGCCAGCAATATCCCATGCCTAAGGATGCGCATGACAAGGACGACACCTTCGTCGGACGTATTCGCAGGGATGAGTCACAACCAAATACGCTTAACCTGTGGATCGTGAGCGACAACCTGAGGAAGGGAGCAGCCACCAATGCCGTGCAGATCGCGGAATACCTGTCAGCGAACGGATTGCTCTGATCGAAGGTCCTATTGGCGAACTAACAAAGACGCCCCGGAATAGCATTCGGGGCGTCTTTGCATTTATTTATTCTGATACCGCACGATTTAGGAATTGTAGCAGCGGATGCAATGCCTTGCATGCAT
>CANHUK010000134.1 GCA_947463755.1 Chitinophagaceae bacterium | reverse complement strand
TTGTTCAATTTTTATGCATTTTATGGGTAGATAAACTCTACAATGTAGGCTTGATCGCCGAACAGTGGTTAGTATTATCAGGTAACTAACCCGACATCTGCATGAACAGATCAGCCAACCAAAAGATGAATATCCGCAAAGAGGAAATCTACCGGGTGGCGACTCGTCTCTTCAGAGAAAAAGGATATAACGCTACAGGCATGCGCGACATCGCCCTCGAAGTAGGTGTGGAAGCTGCAAGCCTGTACAATCACATCCGCTCGAAATCGGAACTGCTGCAGCAATGCTGCTTCCGGATGGCCGGAGATTTTAGCCGGCAACTCGAAGAGCAGGAACAGCGCAACTCAGCACTGGCACTGGAAAAACTTGAAGCCGTCCTCCGTTTTCACATCCGTGCCTGGATCAACAGGCTCGATGAAGTGCTGGTGGCGACCCATGAAGGCAAATACCTGGAAGAGCCCTGGCTGACGGAATTCATGCAGGAACGCCGACGTTACATGAAACGGATCGAACACATCATCATACAGGGCATGGACCACGGGCATATCAGACGGGCGGAGCCCTATCCCATCATGCTTACCATCATGAGCACCGTTCGGGGGATCGAATTCTGGCACCGGAAACAGCAGGAAGTATCGGCCACAGACCTCGAGGACGGACTCGTGGATGTCATCATCAGAGGGCTGCTGCCCATACCATCCTACCATCGCAGTTAAGCCTTCGCACCGAAGTCGTAACTTGCACCCCCAATGGACAAATCAAATTTCGTCGATCAGATCCGCATCTTCTGCCGCAGCGGACACGGTGGCGCAGGCAGCCGACATTTCATGCGCACCAAGTTCAATCCGATGGCAGGTCCAGATGGTGGCGACGGAGGCCGGGGCGGTCACATCATCCTGAGAGGCAACCGCAATCTCTGGACCCTCCTGCACATGCGCTACTATAAGAACGTGCACGCACAGAACGGACAGGGAGGAGATAAAAATAACTGCACCGGAAAGGACGGAGATGATGTGATACTGGAAGTGCCATTGGGCACCGTTGGTTTCGACGAAGAAACCGGACTGCAGGAAGTGGAAATTCTCGAAGATGGCCAGGAAGTCGTCTGGATCAAAGGAGGCCGCGGAGGATTGGGAAATAAGAATTTCGCCACACCTACAAACCAGGCACCAGACTATGCTCAACCCGGAGAACCCGGCCTCGAGGGATGGAAAGTACTCGAACTGAAGGTCCTCGCAGATGTGGGACTGGTTGGATTTCCCAATGCAGGCAAATCAACCCTGCTTTCACGCATCACCGCCGCCAAACCGAAGATCGCAGACTACGCCTTCACCACCCTTACACCGCAACTTGGCATCGTAGCATACCGGGATGGCAAATCGTTTTGCGTGGCAGATCTACCCGGCATCATCGAAGGTGCTGCCGAAGGCAAAGGACTTGGCCATCGGTTCCTCAGACATATTGAGCGCAATCCCGTCCTCCTGTTCGTCATACCCGCAGACAGTAAAGATCATGGTAAGGAATGGGATATCCTTTGCCACGAACTCGAGAGTTATGACGAAACACTGATGGATAAAGCGTTCATCATCGCCATCAGCAAATCAGACCTGCTCGATGGCGAACTCAAAGAAGCCATCGCGGCAGAATTGCCGGCGGATATACCACACACATTCATATCATCACAATCCGGCGAAGGACTCCAGGAGCTGAAGGACATCCTCTGGAAAACCCTTCAGGAAGGCGTAATTGAATAACAGGACCAAGTCACATCCATGGGCTAATGCGCTTTTGTTCGTACCTTTTAAGGACACTCCCCTGTAGCTCCTCATGAACAAAGGCCCTTCTGCACACACTGCCATCATCGCCGGCCTGAGATGGATGGCATTGCTACTGAGGCTGTGCAGGATTTTCCTGCCGGGTATCATCGTGGTGGCCGGCACGGGCATCCTGATGGCTGGGTTCATTCAAGGACGTGATGTGATACAGATCACGCTCGAATCTGAATGGCGTGGGTTCTTTTTCATGACAAGCCTCGTGTTTTGGTCAACCGTCACATGGTATTCCTCCAGGTTGATCGCTTATAATCAGGACGACCTATTCCGCGAATGGCCGGCCGGGCTCTTTCACGCACCCAGGATCCTCGGATTCGCATGCTTTACGGTCGTCGGCTTCGCACTCCTCGCACTTCCATCCCTGCAATGGGGACACACCGGACGATGGATCTGGATCGCACTGCAGATCCTCACATACAGCGTAGCGGCCGGACAATTTGAACAAATCCGGGATAAGTTCCCGGAAAAGAAATTGATCGCATTCAGAAATATGGCCATCTTCTGTACGATGGTTTTTTTCAGCATCGCAGCCATCAGAAACGAACAGGTGACCTATATCCTGACGCTGCCCTTCCTCCAGGCATCGTTGCTATTCCTGGTCGTGACGCGCAGAAAGATCAGAGAGGCTGAATTGATGCGGGGAGATGCAACGCCTGAAATGTCCGGCAGGAGCTATCGATGGCTGCGATACATCCTGTCAAACCCACAGGATCAGCGAACCAATACCTACAATGAAAGGATCCTGCGCGACGAGATCGCGATCTTCCGCATCTTCAACATCGTAGCATTCGTATCCATCAGTATCTGGTTGATGGCCATCTTCCACCTGCCAACAGCCAGAGTGATCAGTACATTGCCCATCGTGATGCTGGCACTCGGCGTCCTGCTCGGTGTCGGAAACCTGATATCACTTTACTCGGTGAAGACGCGCATCAACCTGCATGTGCTCTTCATTGGCGCCACTTTCCTAATCGGTTCGATGTTCGAACCTCACAATGTACGACGGACATGGCCGCCCGAACCGTCTGCCGGTAACAATTACGCAAACCGGCCAGATCTGCAGGGCTGGTTCAAAAACTGGATAGCCTCAAGGAAGACAGAGATCACCGATACAGCAGTGAAGGAATACCCGGTGTTCCTGTTGCTGGCCGACGGCGGCGCCTCACGATCCGCTTACTGGGCCGCCGGAGTGTGGTCAAAACTGGAGGCACAAACCAACGGACGTTTCTCCGATCAGCTGCTCTGCCTTTCAGGTACATCCGGTGGGAGTCTCGGAAATGTCGCATTCTTCGCAACCCTGACGCAAAAGAACGGAGATACGGGATACCGGGCCATCGAAAAGCAGTGCAGGGAATATCTTTCACAAGATTTCCTCAGCCATACCATGGCCAGACTACTCGGACCGGACCTGCTGAAACCCTTGTTCCCGCTGGATGTGATCTACGACCGCGCCGCAGCGCTTGAACAAGCAATGGAACATGTGCCGGTAGACAACCCGATAGCGGAACGGATGTCCGGACCCTTATCCGGACTCTGTCCTGCCGGATCCGGTGCACTACCCATTCTCTTCATCAACACCACACGCATGCAGGATGGCCGGCCGGCCGTCATCAGCAACATCAAATTGAACGATTCCGTCTTTGGAAAACGCCTCGATGTGCTGTCCACCCTGCCGACCCACGAAGATATCAGGGTGAGCACCGCCGTCGTCCTCGGTGCAAGATTCCCATACATCAGTCCGGCCGGACGCCTGGAAGACAACTACTTCGTGGATGGGGGATACTTTGATAACTCCGGTGCCGGTGTGGTGCACGAAACCCTCATCGAACTTAAAAGGATCATCGATGACAGCGTCAGGTTATCCCCGGATCACTGGCTTTCCAAGATCAGGTTCCATGTCCTGCATGCTACAAATGCTCCATTGGAGGAACGCGGTGTCGATAAGGTCCACCCCGTCGTGAATGACCTGTTCGCCCCCGTCAAGACCCTGCTCGGCGCCTACGCATCACAGACATATGTCAATAATTTGCGACTGATCCGATTTCTGAAGACCATGCCGGGCGGTGCAGCAGGCTACACACGATTCAACCTCTACCGCCCGGGTGAACAAGAGAACTTTCCGATGAACTGGGCAATTTCCCGCGAAAATTTGAAGAGGATGGACGAACGCATAGCATCAGATTCCACCCTCAAGGATCTTACAAAATACATGAATACGGTCCTCGGCTCGACGCAGGTCAGTCGTTGAAGTAAAAAAAACCGGGCCTTTGTCCCCCGCTTGATGGGATAGACAAGGCCCGGAAAAATTACTCATGCTGCATGGACAGGAAGCTGAAGAGATCCAAAAGGTCAAGCCAGTTTTACCGCTGTACCGGATGCACTGACCATCAGCATGCTGCCATTGGCACCGATGGTCTCGAAATCGAGATCGATGCCCACTATGGCATCGGCTCCCATGGCCCGCGCCTTGTCCTCCAACTCACGCAGGGCCGTAACTTTTGCCTCTTCCATGACTTTTTCATAGGTGCCGCTCCTGCCACCGAAAAAATCACGGAGTCCGCCGAGGATATCCTTGAAGACGTTTGCACCGATGATGGTTTCTGAACTGATGACGCCCAGATAGGTACGGATGCTCCGTCCTTCGACGCTGTTGGTGGTTGTCGTGATCATTTGTTGACTTTTTTGATCGATTTGAATGGATGATGATCGAAAACAGCAATGTTTTCGTGAATGTAAAGTAGGTTTGAAGATCAAAAAAGTTGCATGATGAAGAAGTTATCAATCATTATCGCCTTTATGGTCTGCAGACTGGCCGTCATGGCAGACGAAGGCATGTGGCTACCCATGCTCCTCGGGCAGCAGGTCTACAACGACATGGTCAAGCGCGGACTCAAAGTCAGTAAGGAACAATTGTACAGCATCAACAAATCTTCCATCAAAGATGCCATCATCATCTTCGGTGGAGGCTGCACCGGCGAGATCGTCAGTGGTGAGGGTCTCATCTTTACCAACCACCATTGCGGTTATGGAGCCATTGCTGCCGCCAGTTCCGTTCAGAACAACTACCTGCGCGACGGATTCTATGCTAAAACCAAAGCGGATGAAATACCTGCCGCCGGCCTGAGCGTACAATTCCTGCTGCGCATCGAAGATGTCACCAAACGCATCGACAGTGCTGCCGAAGGCCTGACAGGTGCAGATCGCGCAAAAAAAGTCGCGGAAATGTCCGCAGTCATCAATCAGCAGTACTCCGATCCTTCCAATAACATCGAAGCCAGGGTCAACGTGCTGTTTAAGGGTAACCAGTTCCTCGTATTTGTCTATCACCGCTACAAAGACGTGCGCCTGGTCGGTACACCACCCGAAAGCATCGGCAAGTATGGTGGAGATACGGATAACTGGGAGTGGCCCCGTCACACGGGCGATTTCTCTGTTTTCCGCGTGTATGCCGGTAAAGACGGCAAACCCGCTGATTATGCCCCCTCCAACGTACCCCTCAAACCCCGGTACTTTCTCCCCGTATCGATCAAGGGCGTGAAAGACGGCGACTATGCCATGACCTATGGATATCCGGGCGGCACCAACCGCTATGAGACCTCCTTCGGGGTCAAACTAAAGACGGACTTCGAAAACCCGGCCCTCGTAGAACTGCGCGATATGCGCCTGAAACACATGTTCGAACAGATGCGCCAGGATCCGGCCGTGAAACTAAAACTGGCTTCCTCTTATGCCGGAATTGCCAATTACTGGAAATTCTTCGACGGCGAATCCAAACAACTGCTTAAATACAGGATCTACGAACGGAAGCAGGCTGATGAACAAGCCTTCCTCGCCTGGG
>CANHUK010000133.1 GCA_947463755.1 Chitinophagaceae bacterium | reverse complement strand
TCAAATGCCCTGAGGATGTTGCTGCCGGAGAATACATCCTTGTATCGCTCCCAGAACCACTTCAAGGCGAAACTCAACACAAATGGATGGGCATAGAACATCCAGTCGGTCGAGGCATCCGACCATCGGAACATGTCACTCCAGTAAAGCTCTGCCAGGCCAGGGAAGCATTTGACCTGCAGAAAAAATAACAGCAAACTCAGGATCAGCAACACAACCCCCGCTGTGAGCCCGGCAACGATCGCCTTTTTCATGGTTGAATATTGATGGGTAAATAAATGGATGACTAGTCTGCACGCCTGAAGAACAGATCAACATTGACCTTCAACTCTTCATGGATCCTGATCATACCAGCCATCTTACTCGGTGGTTCCAGTTTGAAATCTGAAAACATGATCTCCTTCTGACCGGATAGGTGCAGCAACCTGCCCGAAGCCTGATGACTGACATCAAACCACAGATCAATCCGCTTTGTCCGGCCCGCCAGTTCGATGTCAACAACACCCCTGATCCGTTGGGAGGCTGTAACAGGAAACGGATCGTCAAGCGACACGAAGTGGATCTTCATGTACGCGTATTCCGGATACTTCAACGTCTTGCGCAGATCCGAAGTGATGAAACGATGACTGCAATCGATCTGACCTACATCAATGTGGATCGTACACTGACTGAAACGGAGCCTGCGCGTCCGACCCTCAGCAAACATGCGCAACGTATCGCATTGCAGATACTTCTTGACCACACAACTGAAAGTGTTCACATTCGAACTGCCGTCGATCACCAGCCTGCTCCCCGTCTCTACCACCCACGTCGTCTGAACATACGTTGGGGGCACGAATGCAATCAGGAGAAACGACAGCATGAAAAAAAACCCTTTCATATGAGATCTGATTGGCATGACGGGAATGAACCTGAAAGCCGGGCTCCCTGTCTGAAAACCCTGCTTTTCAGTTCAGTGTTTCTCACATCAGAAGCCTACGACAGCTTCCACCACCAGACCATTGAAACGTCCGCCCGCCCGATGATCGCTGGTGGGAAAATCTACATACTTCTGGTTCACAAGCTCCAGCTTGGCGAGTACATTGCGCGTCACGAACCAACCTGCGGCCAGTGCCGTACGATTGATGGTAATATCCCCGGTGAACGTCGCACCTGCAGGACGTCCCTTCACGGTATTGTACTTGGCTCCGATGAACAGTTTTTCTTCAGCTCCCAACCGATACACACCCTCGATGACCATCTGATTGAACTTGCGATCTGCAGTTTCCGTCTTCGAACGACCTCTGGCATTCTCAAGTGTACCGAATAGCTCGAAACCGCCATACTTCATGAAGACATTGAACATCAGTGCATTCACGGTCTTGCTGAATCCCGGGTTGAAACGACCGGATGTATACATTGCCGTGTATGCAGGCACCGCCGTACCATAAGGAACCTTCTCCATCACATTCTGATAGTTGGAACCCGTGCGGTCGCCACTATACAAAGTCAGACCACTGCCTGCAGAACTGCTATTGGTATAAAAACTACCGGTCATGCGTAACCGAAGATCATCATTGAGCTGTTTGTCAAATCCACCCTTCAGGATCAGGGAAGGATTCCGCTTGATATTCGGATCTGCCGTGGTAGGATAGGTTGAATCTACATGACCCTTGATCATACCATTCGTTACGCCGATCATGCCGATCAGCCCATTCTTCCGGAGATAAACTTCTCCCCCGATTTCGGTGGCGAAGGCATCCATGATATTCTGCTCCATGAAGGGGGTGTACAAAGTGTGACCACCATCCGGACGCCTGAAGTGACCATCACCATAGTTTACCTCGAAGTGACCAACCTTGATCGTGGTGATCTTCATCAGATCATCCCAGAATTGACCTTTAAATGGCAGCTTATCGAACTGTATGAAACCACCCTTCACCCAGGCTTCGTTATGATGCCTCGCCGACAAATAAGTTGTGAGATTCAAACGAATACCATCAGCCAGTTGCACGTCTGTATACAGATTCGCCTGAGCGGTCATGAAACCCGATTGCAATGCAAAAAGCTTGTTCGTGGACTGATAACCGGCAGCCAGCTTGTTCTCATGCTTCAAACTTTGGAACTGTTGCGTGAAACCTGCGCCAAACCTGACTTTGAATCCCTGGAAGGTCACGTTGTCCTTAGGAGTCTCAAATACATTGATGCCACGCTGGTCATAATACCGGAAGTTCTGCATGCTGTCATAGTTATTCAGCACCTCCCGGATGGTGGAATTTCCCTGGCCGATGGTCACATTTGACAGCATCAGGCCTGCCGTGAGCAGGATAGAACCACTGCTGAGTTGAACTCGTTTCATAACGATGATATTGATTTAATTAAAAAGTCTTGATAAGGGATTACTGTGGTCTCACGTTCATATTGAATTTCACCGTTACGTCCGGACTCGTCTTGATCGCACCCAACATGATGCTGATGGCCTTGACATTGTAATCTGTCGTCTTCAATTGCTGAACACCATCGATGGTAACACTTCGATCGGCATTCACTTTAACCATTGCAGTGAGTACAACATCCCTGGCGCCACTGGATATGCTCAACTTTCCGGGTACTGTCACTGCATACATACCATTGGCAGCAGGATTTACACTGCCATTTGTCCCGGAGAATCTGATGACCGGATGATCTTCTGCATTCATGGCCTTGTAAGCATTGTTATCCAGCTGACTACCATGCTTGCTCTTCAGGGTATTGACTTGGATCACATACTGCACATTTCCGATGCCCGTTAACTTACCGGTAGCATCCAGGTTCAACAGCATGGTGCACGAGCCCCTGGATGAAATGAGTTCCCAGTCGTGAATGTTGGAAGTGCCTTCGATCACCGTATTCACCGTCTGCGAACCATAGGTGGTCTGCGCAGGCACACGAAAAGACATCACATGAAAAACACTTAACATGCATACTGTCAATGCAGTACGTTTTAATGTACTTCGATTCATATGTTGATCTTTACGGGTTCGTGCCACATTCATATTTACTTATCAAAAGTATATTCCATCTTTTCGGTGGGGTATGACCTGAACTTGCTGAATGTGTGATTTTTATTACAGAAAAATATGACCAGGGTCATAAATGAAAAGATGTGGGACATGACTGATGCATGTAAATAAAAAAGAAGGTCGCCTGAAAAGGCGACCCGTAAGTCAAACTAAGAACCAAAACCCAACTTATGTTGAAAGTGCGGCCTGCGCCGCAGCCAGCCGCGCGATCGGTACCCTGAATGGTGAACAACTCACATAATTCAATCCCATCCGATGGAAGAATTTCACACTCTCCGGATCACCTCCGTGCTCTCCGCAGATGCCAACCTTCAGTTTCTTCCTGATCTGACGACCACGTTCGGTACCTAACCGAACCAGTTCACCCACCCCTTCCTGATCGATGCTTTGGAAAGGATCTTCGCTCAGGATCTTTTGAGCCAGATAATTCGGGAGGAAGCCCCCAATGTCATCGCGACTGAAACCGAAACTCATCTGCGTTAGATCGTTCGTTCCAAAACTGAAAAAATCCGCATACTCCGCCATCTCGCCCGCCATCAGAGCCGCTCGGGGGATCTCGATCATCGTACCGAAGAGAAAGGGGATCTTGCTTATGCCCTTTGCCGCACAAACCTCAGCATACACGCGCGTAACAATGGCGCGCTGATGCACCAGCTCATTGGCGGTGCAGGTAACCGGTATCATGATCTCAGGAAATGCCTTCTTCCCGGCCTTGTTCAATTCGGCCGCCGCTTCCAGAATGGCTCGCACCTGCATCTCCGTGATCTCCGGATAACTGATGCCCAACCTGACACCCCTGTGACCTAACATGGGATTGTTTTCATGAAGCGATAACACCCGACGACGCAGTATGCTGACACTGATCCCAAGCTCCTTGCTCAGCTCGTGCAGCCGCGCAGGATCATGTGGTACGAATTCATGCAGCGGAGGATCCAGCAGACGAATGGTGACCGGATGACCACTCATCACCTTCATCGTATCCTTGATATCCTGCTTCACATACCTGAACAACTCGTTCAATGCCGTCCGACGCTCCTTCTCCGTCTTGCTGACGATCATCTTACGCAAGAGGAACAGCGGCTTCTCACTGCCTTCTCCGTAGAACATATGCTCGGTTCGGAACAATCCGATGCCCTCTGCACCAAACGACAGGGCCGTGGCCGCATCATGGGCTGTATCCGCATTTGTACGCACCCCCATCACCCTGTGCCTGTCCACCAGCTTCATGAAATCGCGATAAGAAGTATTCTTGCTCAAATCAATATCCACCAGCGGCAGGGATCCTTCGTAAACCAGTCCCTTCGATCCGTTGAGACTGACCCAGTCTCCCTCATGGACAACCTGTCCGGTCTTCGTCCTGAACGACTTGGTCTCCGGATGGATCTCGATCTCACCACAGCCGACGATGCAACATTTGCCCCAGCCACGCGCGACCAGCGCCGCATGCGAGGTCATCCCGCCCTTCGTGGTCAGAATGGCCTGCGACTTGTGCATGCCGTCCACATCTTCGGGAGAGGTCTCCTCCCGTACCATGATCACCTGCTCACCGCGTGATGCCCACTGCACCGCATCAGCAGAAGTGAAGACCACCCGGCCTTTCGCGCCACCCGGCCCCGCCGGCAGGCCTTTGGCGATGGGCTGGCTCAACTGCTCCGCGTCCGGATCCAGCATCGGCAGCAGCAACTCCACCAACTGATTGGGAGCCACCCGATGGATGGCCGTCTGCGCGGAAATGAGCTTCTCCCGGTACATCTCAATGGCCATGCGGACGGCCGCCACCCCGTTTCGCTTGCCCACCCTGCATTGCAGCATATATAACTTTCCGCGCTCAATGGTAAATTCAAGGTCCTGCATATCCGTATAATGTCGCTCCAGCCTGCGCTGATATCCGTCGAGCTCCTGGTAGAGCTTCGGCATGATCTCCTCAAGGGTCGGCAGGTGCGCACTCTGATCGTTACGTGAATAGGCATTCACAGGCGCCGGCGTACGCGTTCCGGCCACCACATCCTCTCCCTGGGCATTGAGGAGATACTCTCCGTAGAATTGATTTTCGCCGGTGCCGGGATTACGGGTGAAGGCAACACCCGTCGCACTGTCCATGCCCATGTTCCCGAAGACCATCGACTGAACATTGACCGCTGTGCCCCACTGGTCCGGGATCTTCTCGATGCGACGGTAGTCCACCGCCCGCTTGCCGTTCCAGCTGGAAAATACAGCGCCGACACCACCCCACAACTGCTCGAATGGATCGTCCGGGAACGATCGCCCAAGCACCCTTTTCACGGTCTGCTTAAAATCAACGACGAGTGCCTTGAGTTCATCGACCGTCAGCTCCGTATCAATCTGATAACCACGCGCATGTTTCACCGCCTCCAGCTTCTCATCCAGAACCTTTCGGATACCCTTACCCCCTTTGGGTTCCACACCTGCCGCTTTCTCCATCACCACATCCGCATACATCATGATCAGCCGGCGATAGGCATCATAAGCAAAACGCTCATCACCCGTCTGGGTGATCAAACCCCTGATCGTTTCCGGATTCAGGCCCACGTTCAGGATCGTTTCCATCATCCCGGGCATCGACCTGCGCGCACCGGAACGGATAGATAACAAGAGTGGATCGGCAGGATCACCGAAACGCTTGCC
>CANHUK010000132.1 GCA_947463755.1 Chitinophagaceae bacterium | reverse complement strand
GTTTTGCAGCATCCCACTGCTTTCCGTCCGTCGACGTCAAAAGGACCAGCGCCCCGAATTCCTTCGTCAGTCTGCTGTTCGCAGAAAAATTCTTCGCGATCGCATAGAATCGCCGACGACGCCGATCGTACCACAGATACGGATCCTCGCAGGCCATATCGGCCGAGGTAGCCACCTCCCCATAATGTGTGAAGGGCCCTTCCGGCGTCGGAGCCACGGCCATCCAGAAGGTCATGTGCCCGAGGTCGGGCTTCCGCGATTTGTACATCATATAATACCGGCCGTCGGGTCCTTGCGTAACCGATGGATTGACCGTCACTTCCCAGGTCCGGACACTGTCGGGCATGATCAAATGCTCCGGCTTGCGCTGAAACTTTCCATTCAGGAATCCGGCAATATCCGCAGAAGACGCCACCCCGATGCGTTGCGTGCAATTGTATTTGTACCAATGCAGCTGCTCCCTGGACAATGGACGGGTGAAATGCATGTTGTCAGAAAAGCCGTTGCTGATGAAATAGAGATAATACCGACCCTCAAAAAAATTGATCTGCGGATTGTGGAATGTGTAACGATCCCATCTGTCCGCCGTAAAGTCACCCTTCATGATCGTCTTCAGATGCCGGAAAGGACCCGTCGGACGATCGGACACGGCAACGGCGATCTCCGAATATTTCTGCCACCCTTTGAACCCGTCAAAGATGCGGTTCAGGGAATCATCATCCGCCACGCGTGGACCGTGCGGCCATCTGGAATAGAACATGTAGTACTTGCCATCCTCTCCCTGAATGCCGCTGCCGCACCAGGTGTAATATCCGGGATCGATGAGGATGTTTGTGGAATCAACGGGCAGGATGCGTGAGGCAATGTCGAGGTCGTCGGTGGAATTACCTTGCGCGCGCAGGTGATCAAATACTGCATTAGAGAAAAATAAAAGAGAAAAGATCAGCATATGAAAATATCGACATGTGGGGATTCCCTTGATTCTTTTTATTTGCATCAATTAATATTTAAATGCCGCTATAAAATTTGATTCATATTTATGGTGAGGCTCAATCGCGCAGGCATCCAATCGGAACAACCAGAACCCCGTCCGCTCTTCTATACGCATATTGTCCGCCGGTGATGACCATCAGAAAAGCAGCAGCACCCATTTTGTCTTCATCAACCCTGGCCTGCAGTGCCAGCAGGTGCCTGGCTGCTTCATCGATCTGCTTCTGCCCAAGCTTTACCTCAATGGCTCCCCATCGACCATCACGTAATCTCACGATAAGATCGGCTTCCAGTCCGTTCTTATCCCGATAATGAAATACATCTGCATCGATGGATTGAGCATAAACTCGAAGATCCCTTGTACATAATGACTCGAATAGAAAACCGAATGTATTGAAATCACCAAGTATTCCCTCCGGATTCATACGCAATACTGCCGTGGCAATGGATGGATCTGTAAAATGTCGTTTGGGGGTTGAACGAATGGCCGTTTTCGATCTGATGGAGGGTAACCAAGCAGGAAGATCCTCAATGACAAAGATCCTGCGAAGTGCATTCAGATACGCACTGATGGTTTTGTCAGAAATACTGATATCAGATGATTCGACATCCTCCAAAATGGTATGGATGGACGCCGTTGTGCCGATATTTCGCGCCAATGAACGAAGCAGCAATCTAACCCGATCCGGATTCTTTTCGACACCATCTACCCGGGATATATCTTGCTGGATCACAGATTCAACATAATCCCTGGACATTCTGAGTGACGTTTGATCACCCCTCAGGACAGCTGCCGGCCAACCACCCCTGCAAATGGAAAATGCGATCTGCTCAATGGTCAGGGTAGAAATGCAATCCAGATCATGACAACCATTAAAAAGTGATCTCAGGGATACGGAACCGGCAGACTCACCCGATTCGAAGAGACTCATGGGACGCATAGATATCCTGGCAAATCTACCCGTTCCCGTATGCGCTGTTACCCCATCAGCGGGTACAGCCGAACCCGTGAGGATGAACTGACCCATTTCACCGCGCTGATCAACGGTAAATCTGACGGCATCCCATAATACCGGTGCCATCTGCCATTCGTCTATCAATCGAGGTGTTTCCCCTTTCAACAACAAGGATGGCTTGGCATCTGCCAGGGACAGGTAATTCGTTGCCTGGTCCGGGTCCTGCATGTACAACACACTGGCAGCAGCCTTTGATGCCGTTCGGGTCTTGCCACACCATTTTGGCCCTTCGATCAACACAGCACCGGCACTGGCCAATGCCTCCGCCAACTCCTGATCACACAACCTTGGTAGATATTTGTTTCCAGACATATACACGATCTTAAGGGATGCTTCCAAACATCGAAGATAGCCCTAAGGAGAATTTTTTCCTAATATGGAGAGATTTTACTTCCTAATTTGGCGGTACTTTGCTTCTTTATTTGGCCACTTTTTCATTCGCCATTTGGCGACTGTCAATCACGTAATCAGATCCTCATTTCCACACTTATTACTTACCTTCAAACATGCCCAAACCCTTCCTTCTCCTGCTGCTGATCTTACCCATTTGCTTGCAAGCCCAGCAACCCGCCATGATGTTCGGCGATACCACGCGCAAGGGCATCCCATTCTCAAAAGATCCACACGTCGTGAAATTCAGCGGCAGATACCTGATGTATTACACCCTGCCCGCACACAAGGATAAGAACCACCCGGTGAAGGGACTCGGCATCGGCATCGCCGAAAGCCGTGATCTCGTGCGCTGGAACAAGATCGGTGAGATCACGCCGGCCACAGAACCTGAAAAGAACGGTCTCGCCGCACCCTGCGCCATCGTCATCGGCAAACAGGTGCATCTGTTCTATCAGACCTATGGTAACGGTCCAAAGGATGCCATCTGCCACGCCGTCTCCGACAATGGGATCGACTTCAAACGCAATCCCACCAACCCGATCTTCCGCCCCACGGGGAACTGGAACTGCGGCCGTGCCATCGATGCAGAAGTATTCCCCTTCGGAGACCGCTATCTCCTCTATTTCGCTACCCGCGACTCGGCCTACAAGATCCAGATGCAGGGCGTGGCATCTGCCCCATTGAACACGAATTTCAACCGCGACCAGTGGACACAGCTCACCGATGCACCGATCCTGAAACCGCAATACCCGTGGGAAGGCCAATGCGTGGAAGGTGCCTCGATCGTGCGGAAGGGGAATACCCTGTACATGTTCTATGCCGGCGCGTACAACAACGACCCGCAACAGATCGGCGTCGCCAAAAGCACGGATGGTGTCAAATGGGAACGACTATCCAATAAGCCCTTTCTGACCAACGGAGATCCCGGTACCTGGAATTACAGCGAATCCGGACACCCGCATCTGTTCCAGAACGATGACGGTCGCACCTGGCTCTTCTATCAGGGAAATAACGACCAGGGAAAGACCTGGTATCTCTCGAACCGGGAAGTGCTGTGGAATGAAAACGGGCCTTATCTGAAATAAGCTGCGGAGCTAAGGCACAGGGCCTCACCGCTTACTGATCTTGTTCCCGCTGATCTGCCGCTGACGATCACATTTGAACCGGGTGATCTCCGGAATCCTTTTGGTCAGATGCTTTTGACTCACGCCGCTGTTCACCCGCTGCCGCCAGATATTGAAACTTTTACGCTTGAGCGTGTTGCGCATCAACCGGATGACCTGAGCTTCAGATAATCCGAACTGGAATTCGATGGCTTCGAAAGGCGTACGATCCTCCCAGGCCATTTCGATGATTCGATCGATATCCACCGTAGTCAACGCATCCTGACCTATCTTTCTTTCCCGGATCTCAGACATACTCCCGCGTAAAATAAATATGAAAAGGAATGCATTACAGACAATCCGTGTTCATATTTGTTGGCGGATGAGGCGCTTCTTTTTCAGCAAATGAAATACTTGTTCGGCCAGAAATGCATAACCTGCCTGATTTGGATGTACACCATCCATCGGCGTCATCAGATCTGGGCGACCGCGAAATGCTTTCGACAGATCTAAAAAATAAATGCCCTCCACTTTTGATAATGTTCGGATCCGCTCATGCAATTCCCATATCCGCGGCCTGCGTTCCGTCAGATTGGCCACTCGTTCCGCCGGCAGGTTTGGCGTGGTTAATACCATGTCCGGCGGACTGCACAGGATGATGCGGCATGCAGGATTGATGGCGCGCAACCTGTTGATATATTCCTGATAATCGGTTTCGAAAGCGTCGATGTGTTCCCAATTTCGTCTCGGTTCTCCCACCGTTTCATTGGTACCCACCTCGATGATCACAATATCCGGCACAAATAATTTCAGCGAATCCAGTACGCGCCAGATATTCGGAGTACCGAACTTCAGGACCGTGGCTCCGCCGATACCGAAGTTTCGAACCAGACATTTTTGATATCCACCGGACTGCAGCAGATCGGACAAGATGGCAGGATATCCATGTTTAGAAGGATCTGCCACCCGTGCACCTGCCGTGATGCTGTTGCCGACGCAGGCGATCCGGAGATCAGTTGTTTTGGAAAGATATTGAGTATGCCCCTGATCACAATAAATAAATATAAATATCAGCAGCATGATCAGATGTTGCAAAGACTTTTTCATCAGTTGAGTTCTAAGGATTTGTAGATACAGGATCGAAAATATCTTTTCGGATGGTTACAATATTATTCGTTGAAGCGTGAAACAAAAAATAATCTTTTGGTGCCGGTCACTCTTGATGAGACTTATTCATTCAAATCATATCTTGGTAAAATGATGTCTGCCAGATCGATACTATCTCTACTGATCATTGCACAGATGACACTGTCAGGTCATACCATCAATGACCGGCCTTTCAGAAAAACGGACCGATACATCTTCGTCCAAAAGGAAAAAAGAAGAAACGCCAATGTATCATGGACGCTCGTTTGGGAGGATAACTTCAATAAAGGCAGGCTCGATACATCAACATGGTCGCGCATCGATCTCTTCACTTCTCCCAAATGGAAGACCCCGAAGGAAAAATGGCAGGAGAACACCGGTTGTTTCCGATACATCACCGGCACGCATGATGACGTGGTCCGATTCGATAATGAAAATATTTACCTGCGCGGGATCGTCAACCACGATACCATCAACGGAGATCCCAGGCCATATCTGACCGGGGGGATCTACAGTGCGGGAAAATTCGCCTTTCAATACGGCAGGATCGAGATCCGGGCAAAACTCGATGCCGCACATGGTGCCTGGCCCGCCATCTGGATGATGTCGGAAAAGGATGTCTATCCCGATCAGCATAACGGAGAGATGGACATTATGGAACGACTCAACCACGACGCCTTCGCTTACCAGACTACCCATAATCATTATACCATCACACTCAAACAGGATACACCTAAAAAGTTCAACACCGGAAAGATCGATACCTCCGGGTTCAATGTCTACAGCGTAAGCTGGTACCCCGATAAACTGGTCTAT
The DNA here is from genome assembly GCA_947463755.1 of Chitinophagaceae bacterium. Classification (GTDB taxonomy): domain Bacteria; phylum Bacteroidota; class Bacteroidia; order Chitinophagales; family Chitinophagaceae; genus Pollutibacter. The sequence goes on along the minus strand of CANHUK010000132.1, from coordinate 268 downwards.
GCCATCAACGGCGTGGAAACGATCACCTATCCCAAGGTACCCGGAGCTGGCACCTACCAATGGCCCTTTGATCAGCCGTTCTACCTGATCATCGACCAGCAACTCGAGGGCAGCTGGCCCGGAAAGATCAAGGACCCGAAGGAATTGCCCATCAATATGGTGGTGGACTGGGTCAGGCTATATCAATGAACCTGATCGAACATCAATGGCCAGACAGCCTCAAGTCAAAGGAAGTTGATGAGGTTTCCAAAATTTGGCTGTAATTTTT
>CANHUK010000131.1 GCA_947463755.1 Chitinophagaceae bacterium | reverse complement strand
TGACTTTATATTTATATTTAGTAAGACGTTGCCGCCTTATTTCGTGTACCCGTTACCGTTAGTACCCTGATCATCCGTGCAAACCATTGCCATAACCAACGACCAACACCGACAGGATGATGATGATGATGCCCGCCACAATGGTGTTGCTCGTCTTCTTGCTGACGCCTTTCCATTCGCGCAGGACCAGTCCCCAGAGATTGGCCACCAGGATAATGAAAGCCATGTGCAGGATCCAGGAGCTGGGGCCGTTGCCGAGCTTGCTCTCTCCCATCCCATAGAAGAAGAACTGCAGGAACCAGGTGGTACCGGCCAGGGCCGAGAAGATATAATTGCGCAGCAACGGTGTTTTCGCGTTCGTGTAATCCCCGAAGGATTTGTTTCTGGCGTTCAGGATCAGGCACCAGACGAGGTTCGTCGTGAGACCGCCCCAGAGCAGCACGACGTAGATGACATTATTACGATAGAGGAACTCGCCTTCACCGGGATGCGCCGCCTTCCAGACATCATTGGCAACGGTTGCCATCGACTGTCCGGCTTCCAGTCCGAAGTTGAAGCAGGCACTCAGCACGCCGGAGACGATGGCCACGGTCATGCCCAGTCCGAACTTATATTCAGTTTCTCCGGAGCCGCCGTGCGGGTCAGTACCGGCAACAGACAACTCACGCTCTTTCATCATGCCGGCACGACCGCTCACGGAGATACCGACGATGCAGATCAGCAGACCGGCCAGGATGGTAAGTCCCCAGTCGGAGCTCAACATCACAGACATCGTATCCTTGCCTGCGACCGGACTGAAATCATACCAGATCGCGGGGATGATGGCCCCGAATACCATGCAGAGACCCAGGATGATGCTGCTGCCCAGAGAGACGCCGAGGTAGCGGACGCCGAGTCCGTAGGTGAGGCCGCCGATGCCCCAGAGGACACCGAACAGATAGGTCATCCCGAGGATCGAGGCATCCGTCGACCGGATGATCTCTGCGAAGCCGTCGATCGTCAGCCAGGCCGCCAGCGGCGGGACGATGAGCCAGGAGAAGAGGCCACCGATGATCCAATAGCTTTCCCATTTCCAGCCCTTGACCTTTTTGAAGGGCATGTAAAAACTTCCGGAGGCGAAGCCGCCGATGAAGTGAAAAATGACACCGAGGAGTGCAGACATACAGGTTGTTGTAAGGGGTTGTGACAATCGTTAACGATCAGTCGCAGCTTGTCATGCCACGGCTGTCCTTTGAAGATACGGCAAGGTTACGACTGCCGGCACTTCGTTCCGGAAACATAGAAAGAAAGGCAGGGTTATCCGTCCTGACCCCTCCTGAGTGATGACGAATGCGTATGCACTTACCGCCCAAACAGCGCATCCTCCGCCTCTTTGGCGGCGAACATGTAGGCAGCATCGTGCCCGATGCCGGGCGTTTCGACCTTGCGCCAGTTAAAGGGCCAGCCCTTGCGCTGCGCGAGGTCTTTGGCGAAGGCGTAACAGTTGCGGCCGCGTTCGAGGCGATGCTGGCCCTGGCGCATGCCGTCGGGACTGTCATCGAAACTGGGGCGGGGATAGATGTCGTCTGTACCGAGATACAGTGTCAGCGGCGCGGCCAGATAGGCCTTCAGCACCCGATCGTCGGACAGCGCTTCAGGCAGCCCGCCGAACCCGTAGCCGAAGGGCTGGTCGCGCGTCGGAAACAGGTCGGAACCCGGATTGGAGGCGACGATGCGCCGGGCTTCTCCCGGGAGGAAGGCCGCCATGCGGACGAGGAACTGCCCCCCGGCGGAGTGACCAACCAGATAATAGGGCAGGGTGTCATTGCCCAGCATCTTCCGCGCAAAGTGCACGATCCCGGGAACGGTCGAGTAGGTCCAGGCCGATTCGGGCTGCACCTTGCCGCCCTTGAGCAATCCCCCGCGCTGGTAGCGGGCCGAAGAAAAACGGACCGAATCATATTCCGGCGTGATGATGATGGCACGAAACCTTTCCGCCATGGTGATGGCGAAATTCCGATAGTCCTCCGCATTGCGTTTCACGCCGTGAAAGACCAGGATCAGCGGTCCGCCGGCATAAGTAGGTGGACGGTAGGTGTGCAGGGTCAGCGGCTCTCCACCGTTCTCATACGTGATGCGGGAAACACCCACGGGGATCGACTGGGCGAAAATCGGAGACTCAATACCCAGCAACATGGCAAACAATACAAGAAATCTAAACATATAAATTTATTTAATATACGATCTCCAACGATGACGGTTACTCAGGGTTCAGACCTGCTTCCGCAGGGCGGACAGTGCCAGGGAGAGCTGGTTTCGGGCGACTTGATAGTTGATGCCCATCAGTTCGCAGATCTCGGCATATTCCAGGTGGCAGTAGTATCGAAGATAGAGGATCTCTCGTTGACGGGGGGGGATCAGGCCCAGGGCATTTACCAGTTTTTTGACCTGTTCTCGCTGTGCTTCCCTTTCGATGATAAAATCCTCCGCGCTGACCTGAAAGTCGAGTTCAGCGGGCATTCCACCCATACGTTTCCGCTGATCGCGATAGTGTACCAACATTCGGTTCCGGAGTGCCCCGAGCAGATAGGACGGGATGGATGTCACGGGTGGCGGGGTCTTGCGCTCCCACAGATCAATAAAAATGTCGTGGATGAGATCCTGCAGGATCTCGCTGTCGGGAATGATCTTACGACCGTACCGTTCCAGCAGCTCGTAATGGGCGCTGAAGATATCCGCGAGGGCCGACCGGTCGCCCTGACGGAAACTTTCCCATAAAACGAGTTCATCCTGCATTTTTTCAGAAAAAAGAGGTTACAAATTAGTCATTCGTGACACTATACTCGGAAAAATCCCAAAAAGGAGGCGACCTATGAGCCAAATGGAGCAGCAAGCAGACGGTTTTATCTTTCCGGAAAGGTCAGTTTCGGCGGAAGCCGTGCAGCGATCCAGGTCGGCATTGATGGTGCGACTGGAAGCGGCCGATCGGCGACGCATCCGCCGCCGGGGACTGATCCGCATGGCGGGCATGGCCGCAGCGGCCTGTCTGGTCATATATGCGGGCATGACGGCCTGGGAGGGTCGGAAAGCCTCTGTCTATGCCGGCATCGGTGAGAAACTGGAAAAAACACTCCCCGACGGCTCCCTGGTCATCATGAACAGTGATACCCGTCTCCAATTCAGCAAGGAACTTCCTGCCCTGCCGAAACGGGAAGTGTGGATGCAGGGAGAAGCCTTCTTCAAGGTCAGCCGTACCCCGGATGCCAAACCCTTTGTCGTGCACACCGCACATTTCGATGTAGAAGTGATGGGTACGCAGTTCAACCTGAACAGCGGCAGCGAGAGTTCCAGCATCCTGCTGACCGAGGGATCCGTCAATCTCCTGATGGCCGACGGCAGAAAGATCAGGATGGTACCCGGCACCTATTTCTCCTCCGATGGCTCATCGCCGAACGATCGGCAGACAAATACCAAAGCACCGGTAACCATAGAAAAACCCGCTGCCGTGCTCTCCTGGCTCGATAAGAACCTGGTGTTCGAAGACATGCCATTGAGGGATGTGGCCCGCCAGATCGAACTCATTTACCGGGTGAAGGTCAAATTCGGGTCAGAAAATGTGGCTTCTAAACGAATTACGGGCATTCTGCCAAACGAAAATCTGAATATTCTGTTAAAAGCCATCGAAGCTACCACAGACTTCACCATTGTTCAGGAAAAAGACATTGTCAACATTCAAGAGAACCCATAAACCAAAGCGCTACTCATGAGCAAGTTCACATGCATCGGAACGATGCTGCTGCTGGCGACGGCAACGGCCAACGCGGCTCCCCGGCAGTCGGGCGAGACGCTCGCGGCTGTCAGCCACTCGGATGGCACCCGTCTTCAGTCATCCAAACGCAATACCCGCGAGTCCACCACCCTCGTGGAAGTACTGAGGAGACTGAACCGGGAAAAAGGCACCTATTTTATGTTCAGCGACGCTTCCATCGGCGGCGTGTCCGTGCAGTTACCGAACCTGAAAGAGGATACCGACAAGATCATGGATGAGCTCACCCGCCAGACAGGGCTGAGCTTCACCAAGGTATCCGACAATACCTTCGCCATTCGCGTCAGATCAGCCGCCCTGCCGGAGGCTACCGCCACGGCATCGGCTCCAATCTCCTCCGCTTATATACGTTTGGAGGATATAAGGGCTGAGCAGATCATCATCAACGGAAAAGTGCTCTCGGCGAAAGACAACACGCCGCTCGAGAACGTCACGGTCCGCATCCTGGGCACCAAGAAGGGCACCACCACCCGGACCGATGGTAGCTTTACGATCACCATCGACCGGGGACAGTCGCTTGAATTCTCCCGGGTCAATATGATCTCCAAAACCGTGAAAAGTCCCGACGGCCGCAGCGAAGTGATCGTCGTGCTCCAGGAATCCGATAACAACCTCTCCGAGGTTGTGGTCGTGGCTTACAGCAACCAGAAGCGCAGCACCTTCACCGGTTCCGCCGCCACGATCAAGAACGCTACCATCGAGAGCGCACCCAACGCCTCGGTACAGGAGAGCCTGCAGGGCAACCTCGCCGGGGTACAGGCCGCCAACGGATCGGGTCAGCCGGGATCGGTGCCCAATATCCGTGTGCGGGGCATCGGCTCGATCAGCGCTTCGGCCACACCATTGTACGTGATCGACGGAATACCCGTCGTCAGCGGCGACATCTCCGGCCTGAACAGCAATACCATCGCGGGTTTGAACGCCAACGACATCCAGACCCTCACGATCCTGAAGGACGCCTCTGCCACCTCGCTCTACGGCTCCAGGGCCGCCAATGGTGTGATCCTCATCACGACTAAAACCGGTAAACCCGGCAAGGCCAAGGTCAACTTCACCTTCCAGCAGGGCTATAATAACTACAACATCCGCGACGAGCAGAAGACACTGACCACGCCGCAATATCTTCAGTATTATCGCGAAGGCTGGGCGAATGCGGGCGGAAATCCCGCCTCTTACGATTCCCTGCTTTCCGCCAACAAGATCGACAAAAACGTCAATACTGACTGGTTCGACGAAGTATTGCGCAGAGGACAGTACCAACAGTACAACCTGAACTTCAGCGGTGGCAATGATAAATCGACCTACTTCCTCTCCGGCAGCTACTACAAATCTGAAGCACCCTCCAAGGGTGTCAACTACGACAAGGGCACCTACCGCATCAACATGACCTCTGCGATCACCAATAAGTGGTCGATCAAGGGTGGTTTCAGCGGCAACTTCCAGCAGAGCACGAACTTCCTGGGCGGCAGTTTCTTCGGCAACCCGATCCGGGCGATGTACCGCCTCGCCCCCTGGCTGCCGGTGTACAAGAGCGATGGTCAGACCTACGAACTGGGCTATAACTCAGGCTACAACCCCGTCGCGGTGATCGAGACGACCAAGCGCAACGCCAAGACCTACAATATCGGTGCCAACGCCTCTACGAAATATGACATCGCCAAAGGGCTGAGCTTTGAGAGCAGCGCTGCATTGGATTTCAACCACGCCTTCAGGACCATTTTCTATGATCCGCGCGTGGGCAATGCGAACGTCGCAGTCGGTGGCTCCATCGAAAACTACACCCAGGATATCACCAACTGGATCGTGACCAACATCCTGCGCTACAAGCGCGAATTCAAGGGCGAGCACAGCTTCGAGGCCTTCGCCGGTTACGAAGCTCAGAGCCGTGGAGATGTCGACATCAGCATCATCGTCAACGGCATCGCCCCCGGGACCTCTACCCC
>CANHUK010000130.1 GCA_947463755.1 Chitinophagaceae bacterium | reverse complement strand
TCAGTTATCTCCTCGGATGGGCCGCCCGATCGGCAGATGCATTGGCAGCGGGTGGCGATGGCATCATTCCGAGCACCGGAAATCTGGTACCTGGGATCTATAGGCATATGATGGAATGCATCGCGTCAGGAGATTTGTCCGGTGCGCAGGACATGCAGAAGCTGAGTGACGTCTATGGGGCGGTCTATCAATCCGGCAGAACGCTTGGCGAAAGTCTCGCCGTATTGAAATCGCTGATGCATCACTGCGGACTTTGCGGCCGGATGATGATGCCGCCGTTGAGTGCAGCAGATCCCTTGGAAATGCAAAGTATTTGTATTGAATTTGATCGGATGTTGCGCGATCCTGCCTCATCGATCCCGGGTATGATTAGATGATAAATATAAGTATTGATCGAAATGCGTGTTGATTCAAAGAATTCTTCCCTGCCTCGTCTGGCCGTCACCATGGGTGATCCTGCCGGCATCGGACCTGAGATCGCCGTGAAGGCATTGTTAGATCCGGCGGTGACATCCATCTGTCGGCCAGTCTTGATCGGCGATGCCTCCGTCATCCGCGATATCATTGAAAGGCTCGGACTTCCCGCATCAGTTCATGCCATTCACCGAATAGATGATGCAGCATTCGAGTCCGGACAGATCGATGTCTTCGACCTGGGCATCATGAACGGGCAGGATATCCCATTTGGAATGATCAATGCGACTTGCGGAGAGGCGTCCTTTCAGGCGGTCCGTAAGGCGATTGAACTGGCGATGGCTGGGGAGGTAGAGGGCACGGTTACGGGGCCCATCAATAAAAAATCCATCAATGAAGCGGGGCATCATTTCGCGGGTCACACAGAAATTTATGCGCATTTCACGGGCACCCGGAAATATGCGATGCTGCTGGTAGAAGATCATATCAATGTGATCCATGTCAGTACTCATGTATCTCTCAGGCAGGCCTGCGATCTGGTGAAGAAGGATCGCATCGTTCAGGTCATTGAATTACTGGCTGACGGGTTGCGCAGACTCGGGAAAATAAATATGAAGATCGGAGTGGCCGGATTGAATCCACATGCGGGTGATAACGGACTGTTTGGCACGGAGGAAGAAGAAGAGATCCTTCCTGCGATCGAAGCGGCACGTGCACTCGGATATGATGTTGAAGGTCCGATACCCCCAGACACGATGTTCGCAAAGGCCGCGACGGGTGCTTACGGCGGAGTGGTGGCCATGTATCATGATCAGGGGCATATCCCTTTCAAACTCGCGGGCTTCAGGTGGAATGCCGAGAAGCAGCAGATGGATAGTGTGAAGGGCGTAAACATAACCCTCGGTTTACCGATCATCCGTACTTCGGTAGATCATGGTACAGCTTTCGAGATCGCGGGTCGAGGCATTGCCAGTGCCGATGCGATGGTCTTAGCCATTCAGAGCGCCGTTCAACTGCATAACCACCGCTGATGATTGCTGTCATTGCAGACGACCTCACAGGTGCCGCCGAGATCGCAGGCATCGCCCTCCGCTACGGGTTGACTGTCTCCATGCACACGGGACCAGGGGATGTCAGGCCTTCTGCGGATCTCATCATTGTATCGACCGATGCACGTTCCAAGCCGCTGGAAGATGCGCTTCGCATTACGGAGACTTCCCTGCGATGGTTGCAGTCGCTTCATCCCCGGTTCATATTTAAAAAGACGGATTCCCTGTTGCGGGGTCATGTGCGGGAGGAACTGGCCTTGCAGATGGAGATGTCAGGATTGCAAAGTGCGTTATTGATCCCTGCCAATCCATCACTGGGACGGACGATCATCGCCGGTCAGTATCTGGTAAATGGTGTGCCGCTGGCTGATACGCCGTTCGCGCGCGATCCGGAATTTCCGGCGAAAAATTCGGATGTTACGGAGATCCTCTCGGCCGCCGGTGCGGTTTCTATTGGCCTTGAAGATGCACTTCCATCAATGGGCATCAAGATCGGCAATGTAGGTTCATCTTCTGAAATGAATATATGGGCCGGCAGGTGGACAGAGGATCAGATCCCGGCAGGCGGAGGTGATTTCTTTTCAGCATTGCTCAATACATTTAGGGTAGCCGTAAGCGTTGGTCAGCTGCTTCCTTCAAGGCCATTGATATTTGTTAAGGGAACGGCCTTCGGAGACGAAGCGCATCCGGTCCGTCAGGCAGCTATGTCCAATGGTACGGCCATGCTGATCACGCCATCGATGATCATGTCAGGATTGGAATCGAATATACCCTGGGTACAAAAGGCTGTAGAAATCCTCATGGAACGACAAATGCTATTCGTCGGATTTGACCATGAGGCTTTCCGCGATGCGGCGGATCCTATGCTCCTGCGCAGGCAGATGGCGGTGCTGGTCGATGCCATTTGTACTGCGCGAATGCCTGCTGAAATATTCATAGAAGGAGGTTCCACAGCACAGGCCATCCTGGATCGAATGAATATTCGATCTACCCGTCCGGTCGGAGTATGGACACGCGGCGTGGTCCGACTCGACACGCTGCGTTCATACGTGACCGTGAAGCCCGGCAGTTACCCGCTACCTGCATCCATCATTGAATTGTTTGCCTGACCTCATGATACAGTTTGCCATATGAATCATTTGCATGCCATCGATCATCTCATCATCATCGTAGTTCTTGGCATCACGCTGTGGCTGGGACTGCGGTTTGCATCGCGTCAGCGTACGACGGAGCATTACTTTCTGTCGAAGGGACATTTTCCTTCCTGGGCGCTGGGGTTGTCGTTGTTATCTACTTTGATCAGCAGTGTGACATTTCTTGGTTATCCGGAGCAGGGATATACCGGAAACTGGATCCTGCTGGTGCAGGGGTTGATGGTGCCGATCATACTTATTTTTTCGATATGGTTCATTGTGCCCCTCTTCCGACGCGTCATCGGTCTGAGCACCTATGAATATTTCGAGCGTCGTTTCGGGAAGTTCGCACGCTATTACAGTTCCTCTTCGTTCATCATTCGACAGTTTGCGGGCATGGGTACGGTGTTGTTCCTCATCTCGGTGGCGATATCAACCATGACCGGACTCGATCCATTCCTGATCCTGGCAGTGGTTGGGGGCTTGCTGGTGATTGTCAACTTATATGGAGGCATGCAGGCAGTGGTATGGCTCGATGTATTTCAGGGTTTCATGTTATTCGCGAGTGGTTTCATTTGTCTGTTTGTATTGATCGGATCGATCGAGGGCGGATGGAATGCAGCGATGCAGACTGCTACAGCATTCGGGCGTACAGGTTTTGGTCCATACGATCTTCGCTTCGATCAATTGACAGTATGGGTGATGATCATCAATGGCGCCTTTTATGCCATCCAGAAATATGGGACGGATCAGACGGTGGTGCAGCGTTATCTCTCTGCCGATTCAGATCGATCCGCCATCCGGGCATCGATGCTGGGTATTTCGCTCACGGTTCCGATCTGGGCGACCTTCATGTTCATAGGCACGTTGCTCTTTGTCTTCTACCAATCACATCCATTGCCGGAGGGGTCATTAGCGGCTTCGGTTTTTCCGCATTTCATCATGACGCAATTACCCGTTGGTGTGGCGGGTTTCATTGTGGCGGCATTGATCTCTGCTGCGATCTGCAGCCTAAGTGCTGATCTAAACTCGCTTGCGGCGGTGGGTCTGGAAGATTATTATCGGAGCTGGAAAAAGGACCGGCCGGATCGCGAGTACCTGATGGCCGGAAAGATGTTCGTAGGGATCTCAGGGGTGCTCGCAGTCGGTGTAGGGGCCCTTTATTTATTGGCGGGAAACGAAGGCGTGCTGGGCATCATCTTCACGGTGTATGCGATCTTCTCCGGCGGGATCGTGGGGATATTCTTGCTGGGCGTGTTTGTCCCCCGTGCCAATCGCCGCGGCGTGAACATCGGGATCATCGCATGCATCATCTTTACAGCGTGGGCCTTTCTGACGAGTACGCCGTTGGGTATCGATCATCCCCGTCTGCTGCTGGATATGGGCGAATACAATTTCGGGCATCACAAGTTGATGCTGGGTGTTTACAGTCATTTGGTGGTGATCGTGGTAGGGTATGTGGCAAGTTTGTTCTTTCCAAAGGAAGTCGTCGACGATCGATTGCTGTTCCGACGGGGTAGGTGATGTAGGTGTTAAAACCTAACCCTTGGAGGGTTGGCTGGCAGCCGGTGTAAACCGATTACTTGCACTAGCTGTGTAAATGAGCCATCAGCTCTTGGAGAGCTGGCAACTCTCCAAGAGTGGGGGGACTCTCCAAGAGCCGGCAACTCTCCAAGAGTGGTCAACTCTCCAAGAGCTGTCAACTCTCCAAGAGCCGGCAACCCTCCAAGGGTCGGGGTACCCTCAGGTCAAAAGCCACATAAATAATTGATAATCAATACCAGGAAGCGCCATTTTGAAATATCGAAAAAAATCAGTAAATTCTTTTTAATACATTGAAAATGAAATCTTTATGTTTTTGGGTGCTTTTTGCTTGCCTGTGCATCACCGGCATGACCAGCCTCCAGGCGCAGCCCAGTTCCGATACCCGTTACGAACGTCCGTTGAAGGAAGTGCTCAACGATGTGTCGAAAAGATATAAACTGACCCTGAAATACCCAGATAGTCTGATCACCGGGAAGATGGTCAGCTATGCCGAGTGGAAATATCGCCCGGGTACGGATGAAACCCTGGATAACATCCTTCGGCCTTTTGAGCTCAAAGCCAAAAAAGAAAAGGAAGGTCAGTACAAGATCGGTCCGTACGAATACTACCGGTGGAGCGTAACCGAAGGATGGGCGGAGATGGATCGCATAGCCGGGTTGTACCAGGACCTCAACGGATGGGAGCAACGGAAGGCAACGCTTATCCCATGCCTGCGAGAAGCACTTGGAATGGCAGTCCTGCCAGAAAGACCCGCGAATCCGGTCATCACCACCCCGATCCGGCGTTACGATGGCTACACCGTTGAGAATCTCGCGATCGAGATCCTGCCGGGATTATGGATCAATGGCTCGCTCTATCGTCCCTCAAAATATAAAGGACTAATCCCCGTCATCCTCAATCCCGATGGGCATTGGGAGAAGCAGCGATATCGCCCCGACTGCCAACTGCGCTGCGCCACACTCGCACGCATGGGTGCCATGGCCTTCAGTTACGATCTCTTCGCCTGGGGTGAATCGCTGCTGCAGTTCAAAATCGAAGACCACCGCCGGAGCCTCGCCATGGCCATTCAGGCGCTGGGCAGCATCCGCATCCTCGATCACCTGCTCGCTCGGCCAGATGCCGACACTTCCCGCGTGGCCATCACCGGCGGATCGGGCGGTGGCAGCCACACTGAGCTCGTCGCGGCCATCGATCCGCGCATCAAGGCATCTGCCCCCGTCGTCTCCCTGTCCTCCTATTTTTATGGCGGATGTCCCTGCGAAAGCGGACTCGATATCCACAGTTGCGGCGGCCGTACGAACAACGTAGAGATCGCTGCGCTGGCCGCTCCGCGTCCGCAGCTGGTGGTGAGCGATGGCGGCGACTGGACCGACCGCATGCCCGAACACGATCTTCCCTACCTGCAGCGTATGTACCGCATGTACGGAGCTGAAGACCGCATCCATAACGTACACCTCCCGGCAGAGCGACACGACTTCGGCATCAATAAACGCATGGCGGTGTATCGATTCATGGCGAGATATCTAGGACTCGATACAACTTCGATCATCAACTATAAATATGCCATCGATGAGTCCTTCGTGACCATCGAGCCGGAACAGGCCATGTATGTTTTTGGTGACAAGGGCGAACGACTTCCCAGCCACGCCATC
>CANHUK010000129.1 GCA_947463755.1 Chitinophagaceae bacterium | reverse complement strand
CAGGTTGTGATGGATATCATGCAGATTGGCCTTGAACCGCTTGCGGTCAGCATAACTTTCCAGCTGGGAAATGAAGAAATGGTGCTCGACCGTCATCTGGTCAAGTTCCGGGTCTTTCTTCCGCTCTGCTTCGAATGCAGCGAGTTCTACCGGAGACATTTCATTCCGGTGGTAGCGTTCGATCTGCTCAAGCATGTTCAATGGTTCCATCAGTTACCGTTTTTGTATTGAGCGAAAAACAGTTTCTTTAACCGCATCAGACACTTATATTTTTGTGTCTTTGCGTTGTCGGCGTTCGTGTATCCGAAGAACGAGGATATCTCGGTCATCGATTTTTGATGCACATAGAACGCCTCCAGCAGGCTTTTGCAGGGTTCCCCTATCTTTCCCATGGCTGCTTTCATGATCCCGTACTGGGCATTGAGCTTGTCATGGGCATCGATATCATCCTCCACCTGCACCGTCTCCTCCAGCATCTCGACCTGCGTTTCAAATCTTCGCAGGTATTGAAGCTTCTTGAGCCAGATGCGTCGGCAGACCGAATAGATATAGGTCCTGATCTGGCAGTTCAGTTCGAAATCCTCAGATTTCGATTTCTCGAAAAGTACGATCAGCCCCTCCTGGAACACATCCCGTGCATCATCTTCCGATCCGTTATTATGGATCACCAAATGTTGCACTAGGCTGTAATTTTCACGATAGATGGTCTGGATCGCTTCCTTATCGTTCTGCGCCAGTGCTTTCAGTAGGATCTGGTCTCTTTCGGTCTTGCTCACCTGTGTTTGATTGATACGTGTAGCCGGTCATTTGTAACCCAAAGCAACGAAAAAAAAATTTTTCGGTCACCCGGGTTACCTTCTTTCACTTTTCGTATTAATCTGTGAATCTCAACCAAACCTTTTTAAAAACAAAGAAAATGAAGAAGATCCTCGCCATCCTCGCTATCGGATTCCTCGCTTCTTGCGGTTCCGGCGAAAAGACCGAAGCAGTTGACACCACCGCTGCTGCTGTTGATACTGCTGCTGCTGTTGCAGTTGACACCGCTGCTGCTGCAGTTGACACTACTGCTGCTGCTACTGCTGCTGACACAGTTGCTGCTGCTAAGTAATTGACGACAGGCTCTGCCATCGTTACAGCTGCCCCGTACTGCGGGGCAGCTCTTTTTTTATCTGACGGGATGTTCGCCGCCTTGCAATGTCGGCAGCCGGGACATCCCTCACCGGATCTTTGACAGATTCGGGCTACCTTCACGTAAACTATTAACATACATGTCATTTGAATCGCTGGGCATCGGGGAAGAACTGCTGAAATCGATCACCTCCCTGGGCTTTACGGAGCCTACCCCCATTCAGCAGAAAGCCATCCCCGTACTCCTGGCCGGCACGAAGGATTTCGTGGGACTGGCGCAAACAGGCACCGGAAAAACCGCTGCCTTTGGCCTGCCGCTCCTGCAACTGGTCAACCCTTCGCTGCGCCACGCTCAGGCGCTGGCCATCTGTCCCACCCGTGAACTCTGCATGCAGATCACCAAGGACCTCAACAATTACAGCAAACATCTGACAGGCATTCAGGTAACGGCCGTCTACGGTGGAGCCTCGATCGGCGAACAGATCCGCGACCTCAGGAAGGGGCCGCAGATCGTCGTCGCCACACCCGGACGCCTCATCGACCTGATCGAACGCAAAGCGATCCACCTCGAAAAGATCCGATATGTCGTACTCGACGAAGCGGATGAGATGCTGAACATGGGCTTCCGCGAGGATATTGAATTCATCCTGCAAAACACACCCGAGCGCGAGAGCGCCTGGCTCTTCAGTGCCACCATGCCCACGGAAGTGCGGCAGGTGAGTAAGCGTTTCATGAAGGAACCCTTTGAGGTCAGCATCGGAAAGGTCAACGCAGCCAACGCCAACATCGATCATCAATATTATGTCACCCATGGGGTGAACCGCTACCAGACCATCAAGCGGATCATCGATTTCAACCCCGGTATGTATGGCATCGTGTTCACCCGGACCAAGATGGATGCGCAAACGGTGACCGAATCTCTGATCAGAGAAGGTTATGATATCGAGGCCTTGCACGGCGACCTGACCCAGGTACAGCGTGATAAGGTCATGGGACGTTTCCGGGAGAAGAGCCTGCAGTTGCTCATTGCCACGGATGTAGCCGCCCGTGGCATCGATGTCACCGGTATTACCCATGTCATCAATTACGAACTGCCGGACGATCCCGAAGTGTACACCCACCGTGCCGGACGCACCGGACGCGCCGGACGCAGCGGTATCTGCATCTCCCTGCTCTCTCCCCGCGAAATACACCGGCTCCGCCAGATCGAGCGGATGATCAATAACAAGTTCCACCGGATGGACATCCCCTCCGGCAAGGACGTCTGCCGGAAGCAGTTCTTCCACTTCATCGACAAACTCCTGGCAGCGGATATCAGTCACGGCGATTATGAGACCTACCTCCCCATGCTCCGTGAGAAATTCGCGCACGTTGAAAAGGAAGAGATCCTGCAACGCGTAGCTGCGCTGGAATTCGATCGGTTCCTTCAGTATTATGAGAATGCCGCTGACCTCAACGTTCGGGAAGACCGCAGGACCGAAAAACCTCTGCCTCGTGGCGAAAAGCCGGCGTTTACAGATACCCGCGGCCGCTCGTTCGATAAGCCCACCGGGAAAATGCGGAAACTCTTCGTTAACCTCGGCACCAAGGATGGCTTTTACAAGGCCAGCTTCCTGCAGTTCATCCTCGATATGAGCGACCTGTCCAAAGACGTTCTCGGGCGCATCGACATGAAGGAAATGAACAGCTGGGTCGAGATCGAAGGTTCTGCCGCCGAACGCATGGTCCGATCCCTCGATGGAAAGAAATTCAAAGGACGTTTCATCCGTATGAACGATGCCGATACGGGCGGTGGGAAGCCGATGAGACGGAAAGACTGACCATCCATCCCTGATTTTTGGACGATTTCAAAAGAAATCGTCCATTTGTTGAATGGTATCTATGTCTTTTCAAAAATATTTTTTCGATTAACATCGTATTCGTATTTTCGCAATAGATGAACACGAACAAAGGATATCGCGGTTTTTATTTTTACGCCTTCTTTTTTGGAAGGATGCCGGGATGTCTTTGGTTGATCAAATGAAATGAACTGATACAACGATAAGAGATCCCGGCCGAGAGCCGGGATTTTTTTTTAACGGCAGATCCACATGGCGACTACAACAGACAGAAAAAAGACAAAGGAAGATCAACCGGTGATCCGGGTGGCGATCCAGGGTTATGAAGGCAGTTTCCACCAGGAAGCCGCCCGGAAATTCTTCGGGAAGTCGGTGGAAGTCATTCCTTGTGCGACCTTCCGGGAAGTGGTCCGCATCGCATCTTCCAGGAAGGAATCCGAAGGCGGTGTGATGGCCATTGAGAATTCCATTGCGGGGAGCATCCTGCCCAACTACAATCTGCTGGGCAAGTCATCCCTGCGCATCGTCGGGGAAGTCTATCTCCAGATCCGGCAGCAGCTGCTCGCCAATCACGGCGTGGCGCTGGAGGATATCCGCGAAGTGCATTCGCATCCGATGGCCATCCAGCAGTGCGTCGATTTCCTCGACGGCCAGGGTTGGAAACTGGTTGAAACCGAAGACACTGCCCTGAGTGCAAAATTTGTCCGTCAGCGCAAAAGTCGGCACGTTGCCGCCATCGCCAGCAAGCTGGCGGCGGAACAGTACGACCTGCAGGTGCTCGCACCAAATATCCACACCATGAAGAACAACCACACCCGCTTTCTGATCCTGGAACGGGAGCAGACGGCCCGGGTGGTGGAGGGGGCAGACAAGGCATCCATCAACTTTCATACCGATCATTCCAGGGGAAGTCTGGCCCGGGTGCTGACCGCCATTGCCGATGGGGGCATGAACCTGAGCAAACTCCAGAGTTTTCCGATACAGGGGAGTGATTTCAAGTACAATTTTCACGCTGACCTTGAATTCGACAGCCTCGCGCAGTTCGAGCGCGTCGCCGACAAGGTCCGATCACTGACAGATTCGTTCCGTATCCTGGGTGTCTACAAGAAAGGTCAACTGAAATAATTCTTCATATCATGATCTCCACCGCCAAACGACTTGAAGGCATCGGTGAATACTACTTCTCCCGTAAACTGCGGGAGATCGATGCCATGAACCGGGCCGGAAAACAGGTCATCAACCTCGGTATCGGGAGTCCGGACCTGCCTCCGCACCCGGATGTGATCCGCGTGCTGCAGGAAGAATCCGCCCGTACGGATGTGCATGCCTATCAGTCATACAAAGGATCACCCATCTTTCGAAAGGCCGTGGCCGACTGGTATGCCCGCTGGTATGGCGTAACCCTCGACCCCGATGCCCAGATCCTTCCGCTGATCGGGAGCAAGGAAGGTATCATGCATATCTGTATGACATACCTCGATGAGGGTGATATTGCCCTTGTACCCAATCCCGGATATCCGACCTATCGCAGTGCCGTCAGCCTGGCCGGCGGTACGCTGTCGGAGTATCATCTCCGGGAAGAGGCCCACTGGTTTCCGGATTTTAACGAACTGGAGACCGCCATGGAAGCGCGGATCGCCGACGGAACGATCGACCGGGTGAAGCTCATGTTCGTGAACTATCCGCACATGCCTACCGGCAAACTGCCGGAGCGTGCCATGCTGGAACGTCTGCTGGCCTTTGCGCGGACATACCGCATCCTCGTGGTGCATGACAACCCCTATAGTTTCATCCTCAACGACCAGCCGATGAGTCTGCTCTCATTGCCCGGAGCAGAAGATCTCGTGCTTGAACTCAACTCGCTCAGCAAGTCGCAGAACATGGCCGGCTGGCGGGTTGGCATGCTCTGCGGTGCCGCCGGGCGTATCGATGAAGTGCTGCGCTTCAAAAGCAATATGGATAGTGGCATGTTCCTGCCCGTGCAGCTGGCAGCGGCCAGGGCGCTCTCGCTTGGCCAGGACTGGTACGACAGCGTCAACCGTACCTATCGGGAGAGACAGCAAGAGGCGTTCCGCCTGCTCGATCTGATCGGCTGCACCTATGAGCAGGACCAGGCCGGTATGTTCGTATGGGCCCGCGTTCCTGCCAGCTATGCCGATGGGTTCGCACTCAGCGATGATATCCTAACCGGCGCCAATGTATTCCTTACACCCGGCGGAATCTTCGGATCGGCGGGTGATGGGCATATCCGCATCTCCCTTTGCAGCTCACGGGAACGCATAACCGAAGCGCGCATCCGCATTGCACACTACCTCAACGCATAACCGAAGATGGATATGATCGGTAAATCTTCCGCAATCACCCCCGATATCGCCGTTATCGGCCTGGGCCTCATCGGCGGATCATTGGCGATCCGGTTGAGGGAACTTGGACTGGCGGGCCGCATCATCGGCGTCGATGCATCAGAAACGCACGCGCAACAGGCGCTGGAGCGCGGGCTCGTCGATGTTGTTGCTCCCCTGGAAGAAGCCATCGGTATGGTTCAGGTGATCGCCGTGTCGACACCCGTGGATATCCTGCGCAGTCTGCTGCCCTCGATACTCGACAGGGTCGACCGGCAGATCGTATTCGATATGGGATCGACCAAGACCGACCTGGTCGCCTCCGTCGCCACACATGCGCGCAGGGGTCGCTACGTTGCCTCGCACCCCATGTGGGGCACAGAATACAGCGGACCGGCCGCTGCTGTTTCCGGCGCTTTTGAAGGGAAGACGGTCATACTTTGCGACGTGACGGACAGTGATCCGGATGCCCTGGAATGGACCCGAAACATGTATGCGGCCATCGGCAT
>CANHUK010000128.1 GCA_947463755.1 Chitinophagaceae bacterium | reverse complement strand
CTGGAGCCCACCGGTCGTAGTAGCCAAGACCCTGAATCCACGCCTGCAACTCTCCTATCCCTACCTGTTTGAACCTGATCCCGGAGAGATCTGGCTAAGCTTTCCGTTCTCAAACCTTCGATTCAGCATCAGGGAACAAACTTTGCTCAAGATGACCAAGTCCAGATAACTATGATCGGAAATGAGAAAGTGATCACCCTCCCGAGGAGATGTCAGCGTCTGCTTTACTTCATCCTCCTCTACTTTTTCGGCCTGACCGCCCGGATGGTTGCGCAGGCCCCGGCCGATCGCATCAACCTGAACTCCGGTGTGTTCGGTCCCAAATTACAGACACGGCCGGTAAAGACATCGGACATATATGCTCCCGTTTGGCTGTCTGCCGGTCCGACAAATGAATCGACCATGGTCAGGCTCAGGAGCGGGGAGGTCCGGATCTTTTTCATTGACCGTCCGGGGACGGCCCGAAGACTGATGTCCATCGGCACCCTGGACGAAGGGTTGAATTGGTCGGCTCCCCGCGAGGAATTAGGGCTGTCGGGTGAGGCGTACTACGCACAGCAGGTATATGAAGACAAGGATGGCACCCTGCATGCGATATATCATACATATGGCACGGGACCACTGGGTTATCGGGGGAGACACCTGGATCTATGGCACATACGCAAACCTTCGGGAGGTTCATGGACATCTCCTGTGCGGATATTTTACGGATATGTCGGATCCGTGAGATCGTTGATCGGATTGAAAGACGGCCGGCTGCTCATTTCGATGTACGAGGCAGACACGGCCCGGGCGGTTAAACCTCTGAAAGGCCGGGTGGATCTTGGCCTTTTCGGTGTCATCACTTTATGGTCTGATGATGGAGGACAGCACTGGCAGAAATCAGCTCAACGGTTAGATATTGAGGTGGATCCCGACCAGGTCACCCGGTATGGGGCGGTTGAGCCCGTGACCATCGAACTGGAGGACGGAAGGTTGTGGATGCTGATCCGGACCAACAAGGGGCATTTATTCGAAACTTACTCCAATGACCGCGGCGAACACTGGCTCCCACCGGTGAGGTCGCCGTTCATATCCTCCGATTCTCCGGCCGGACTCCTCCGGCTGGCGGATGGGCGAATCGTCCTCTTCACCAATGCCTGCCAGCGATATGACAACCCGCGCAGTTATGCCAATGGCGGTCGGGAAGTGCTGCATGCCGCGATCAGCGGGCCAAACCGGAGCGAATGGAAGGGATTTCGGGAAGTGATGGTTAGCCGGACACTTCCACCCAACCAGCGGGGCGATCGTGGAACGGCCTATCCTTCTGCAATAGAAACGCCATCGGGCAAGATCCTCCTGGTTTCGGGTCAGGGGGAGGATGCACAGATCGTTTCATTCGACCCGGCCTGGCTCACTGCAGCTGAACACCGGGATCCTTCCGGTATGGATCCCCTATGGTGGACCCGTCATGGTTCGGAATCCGGTGACCAGGTCTTCAATTTTCCAATGAGCAAAAGGGGGCGGTTAACGATATGCTTCCCAAAGGCATCGATAGCGAAAGCACTTCGGTTGGCCCTCACGGATCATTTTTCGATTGCAGCAGATACGGCGGCACTGGGCGCATCTCCCGTGGTGATCGGGGTCCCCGGCCGACAGTCATCTAGAAAGCAAGAGCGCGTCACCATCCGCTGGAACACCGGCACGGGAATGATATCGACCCGTTGGAATGGCCGGAAAAAGGGAGTGAACATCGAACAACACCGGCCGATGCCGGATAAAGGCTTCAACTACCTGCGGGTCAGCGCTACGACCTGTGGCATTTCCATCCGTTCAAAAAAGACGAAATGACAACCTTCAACAGCGGAAAACTCGCGCACCTCCTTTGTTTTATCAGCATCGTGGCCATCTCGGACCGGGCAGTTGGACAGCCCCCAACGGCTCCGCGGATGGTTTCAAGGGTGGAATCCGTCGAGATGCCGGGCCTCCACGCCACGATCTTCGGAAGCGCCTCGGGGGCCTCCGGCATCTATCTGGGAGCCACCGGCACAACATTGCGATCGGGCGATCTCATTTCCGACGACAATGGGAGGACCTGGAGAACACAGCCCATGACGCCGGACTTTTATGCCGGACTCCCGAAAGGGTATCGACGGAATCCGGTGACCTCGGTGTCTGATCATAAAACCGGCCGGCTTTTAACGATCGTTAATGCCCTGGATGTACCGGATCTTGACCCGAACATCAACGAACCGCCCATCGCTTTGAACACGTATTATCTTCGGTACCGGGTATCTGCAGACAACGGCAGGACCTGGGCAAAGGAGGGGCCCATCGTCGTCAAGGGGAAGTTTGATGCCCTGCACCCTGTGCCCGGTGTAGAGATCGGAAAGAATTCCATCTTTCTGGGCGACCTGGGTTGCATTCCGATCGTTACACGAAATGGGCACATCCTCGTGCCGGCGCAGGCCACCCTGCTCGGGCCGGACGGCAAACTGGCCAATCCGGGCGGGGGGTACACCTACACGGATGTCGTTATACTCATTGGTAAATGGAAAAGGGACCATAGCGTCGAATGGACGATGGGTGGACGAGTTCAGGCGGATCCTGCCCGATCGAGCCGGGGAATGATCGAACCAACGCTGGCTGAACTTCCCGACGGTCGGATCATGATGGTCATGCGGGGCAGCAATGATGCTAAACCTAAGGATGGCGTGCGATTACCCGGACACAAATGGGTATCCGTATCTGCTGATGGTGGGAAACGCTGGTCCAAACCAGAACCCTTTTGCTTTGATGATGGCAGTCCATTCTTTTCACCTTCGGCAATGTCAACCTTGTTTCGGCATTCCAGCGGACGGATCTTTTGGTTCGGAAATATCTCAGAACGAAATCCTGAAGGAAATCTCCCCCGATGGCCATTGATGATGGCGGAAGTGGATCCTGTCAGTACCCGACTGATCCGCAGTACACTCTTGACGCTGGATACCGAGACGGAAAAAGACAGATCCAGGGGCCGCCTGGACATTTCCCATTTTTCGATGCTGGAGGACAGGGAAACACAGGAGATCATCCTCACGTATCCCCGAAATCATGGAGGATACAAGGAAAGGGAATGGGTGACCACCCGGTTGGCAGTCAAATGATGAAAGGATAAAAAAAGTCCCGGAGCGATGGTCTCCGGGACTTTTTTATGTCAATGCGCAAGTGTACCTCTATCTTTTACTTCTTCCCCTCCACACTGAACCGGTGCATCGTCACACTCACGTACTTACGGTTGGGTTCAAGCACGGTGGACGGGAAAGCCGGCTGATTGGGCGAATTCGGGAAGTGCTGTGTTTCAAGGCAGAATGCCGTGCGGTAGTCGTCTTTGGCTCCACTCTTGAGCGTCTGTTCGCTCTTCATGAAGTTCCCACCATAGAATTGGATGCCTGGTTCCGTGGTGTAGATGTCCATAACGATCCCCGACTTATCGCCCCGGACACGGGCTGCAAAGACCGGAGATCCCTTGGAGATGGTGTCGAGGACGAAGTTGTGGTCGTAACCACCTCCTAAACGGATCTGCTCCGAACTGGTATCACCGACTCGTTTACCGATGGTGACGGGTTGCATGAAATCAAAGGGTGTTCCAACCACTGAGATGATACCGGTCGGAATCAGGGTGCTGTCCACCGGCGTGAAGCGGGAAGCGGCGATCGTGAGTTCATGGTTGTTGATCGTGCCACCACCTTCACCATTGAGATTCCAGAAATTATGGTTGGTCAGGTTGATGACGGTCCGCTTGTCGGAAGTGGCAGCGTATTCCATGTACAGTTCATTCGCGTCCGTCAGTCTGTAGGTGACCTTTACGATCATGTTTCCGGGATACCCCTCCTCGCCGTCGGGAGAAAGGTAACTGAACACTACTTCCTGATCGCCTTGCTGCGTGCCTTCCCATACCCGGCTGTGAAAACCGTTGGAGCCGCCATGCAGGCTGTTGGGTCCGTTATTGAGATCGAGCTGATAAGTGACCCCATCCAGGGTGAATGTCCCCTTCGCGATGCGGTTACAATATCTTCCGGCGATGGATCCAAAGAACTTCGCCGCAGGTTGGCGATAACTTTTCAGATCAGGAAGGCCGAGCACGATATCGGTCATCTTGTCATTGGCATCAGGCATCCAGAGGCCAATGACCCTCGCTCCGTAATTGGTGAGTGCAACCCTGATGCCATTTGCATTGGTCAGCGTAAACAGCTTGACGCTTTTGCCGTCAGCGGTATCGGCGAAGGCAGCCTCGTCGGGAAAGTACGGATAGTCGTAGTTCTTTGACACGTTCGCGGGTTTCTGTTTCTGGGTTTTCAGCATTTGTTCGATGTCCTTGCATCCGCCGGCAAACACCGTGAACAGGAGCAGGGGCCATGCCTTCTTAATTAGTATGATCATGGTACTAAAATAAGAAAGATCACCCCCAATTACAAGGGATCTGTGGAATATCAGCCGTCGACAGCCATGGTGCCTTCTCCTGTCATGACCGGAATGGCCGTCAGGGGCAATCCGTTGTCTGCCTCGTACGCCCGCGATAGGTCATTCACGAGTTGATCAATGATGTCTGTACGGAGGAGATTGATCGTACAACCCCCAAAACCGCCGCCCATCATGCGGGCGCCGAGTACACCATCGATCCCCCGAACGGCCTTCACCAGGTAGTCTAGTTCCGGGCAGCTGACCTCGAACATGCGCGAAAGCCCCTCGTGGGTCTGCAACATCCGGGCACCGGCCGCTGCCATATCTCCCTTCTCAAGATCCGAGCAAAGGGCCAGCAGGCGGGCGTTTTCCTGTACGACATATCTGCAGCGGTCGTCGATCACTTTGTCGCGGGGAGCCACACAACGATCGAGCATGGACTCATCAACATCCCTCAGAGAACGGACTTCCGGGAAATCTGCCCGCACCCAGTCAAGTCCGGTCGCACATTCCTCCCGGCGCCGGTTATAGGCCGATGATGCCAGGGAATGCTTCACGTTCGTATTCAGCAGGAGCAGCGCATAGCCTTCAGCGGAGAAGGGCACATAGTGGTATTCCATCGAGCGACAGTCGAGCCGCACAAACTGCCCGCTACGGCCATACATGCTGGCGAAGGGATCCATGATACCGCACATCACGCCTGCATATCTGTGTTCTGCAAGCTGGGCGATGCGGATCATGTCGGATCGGTCCAGCCCGGCGTTGAAAAGCTCGTTGAGTGCAAAACCGACCGCACAGGAATAGGCCGCACTGGATGAGAGGCCGGCGCCCACGGGCAGGTCGCTGCCCACGAGCATGTCAAAACCAGGGAGCTGAATGCCCCGTTCCCTGAAACCTGCGAGCACCCCTAATGCGTAATCTGGCCATCCCAGGGTCGACTTACCCTGATCGGTGACCAGACCCTCATGCACACCCTTGAAATCGACCGAAACGATCCGGATGCGACCGTCCTGGCGGGGAGCGATGCCCACGTACACATGCCTGTCAATCGCTGCGGGGAGCACGTATCCGTCGTTGTAGTCGGTATGTTCTCCGATCAGATTGATCCGTCCGGGAGATCGGAATATCCTCGGTGCCCGGTCAAATGCCGAGAAGAATGCCTGTTTGAAGGCGGATAGGTCAAGCGGGGGTGTCATCGGCTTTATTGTTCGGTCTGCAGGGCCTGCAGGATATCGCTGAGAATATCATCGGGATGTTCCAGTCCCACGGATATGCGGATCAGTCCGGGCGTGATGCCCACGGCCTGTCTTTCCTCTTCAGTGAGTTTGGAGTGTGTGGTGCTGGCAGGATGGGAGGCAATGCTTCGGCTGTCTCCCAGGTTATTGGTCATGGACAGCATCTGG